>CAILXB010000281.1 GCA_903838025.1 uncultured Chlorobiaceae bacterium | reverse complement strand
TCGTCGTAGCGGAGATATTCCTTTGTGTTCATTCCTGACGAGGGATCGCGATAGAGCGATGCTGCAAGCGGGGAGAGCATCGAAAATGCCATCCGTTCCGACCACTCCGGATCGGGTAACGACTCGATAAGCTGCTTCTCGAACAGGGCGTTATCTATCCGCAATGCACCTTCAGCAAAGAGGCCGGTAATAAGATGCTGTAGAAACTCCTCTTTGGGGGAGGAGAGATAGAGCGTTACCGCACGGGAGCGTGACACAATTCTCCCCTGCTCTACGGTGCGCACAGGAATTTGCAGATTAGAAAAGGTGAAATATTTAAACTTCTGCCGGGCGCCTTCAGAGGCATATCCATGCTCGTGCAACTGCGTGGAAAAAGAGCTTGATGAGTATGCGAGGGTGGCGTAAATAGCCGAGGCGAGATGGTAACCTGTATTGAGCGGAAGATACTCTACAGATTTTTGCTGTCGAAGTGTCAGTTTGAGTCTCATAAGGATTGAGACTCAGAAAGCTGTGACACAAATTGCTCATTACCTAACTGAGCAAACGGCAGTACGGTGAGTAAAAAAATAACCATGAGTTTAAGCAGATAAATAGAGATATCAACAAACACATCAATTCATCATTCAGGTTACACAATATTTTCATTAAACCATAAAAAACAGCAAAGTTATTCGTGGATTTAAGCATACTTCAACATCTTTAAACTGTCACAAATGCTTATAGCCGAGCTGTTATTACGCTTCTGCGGAGGGCTCATAGCTCAATATCTCCACGAATCAGGGATTCTGCAGCATTACCGTTAAAAGGTATATCGCTGAGCAGCCTGATCAAAGTTGGCTCCAGATGGCTCTTACGGTCGAGAGCAAAGATATTGTCATTCGAAAACTTGCGGATAGCCTCTTCATTGTGCGAAGTAACCAGAATTTGGCCACTGCACTTAAATGACCGGCGCAATGCTACAATAAAATGCCCAACCTCTGACAATGAAAGATAGTTGTCTGGTTCGTCCCAGAAGCAGAAAAGCGGGCCGTAAAATTTATTGGCAGCAAGCACAACTGAACAGAGAAAAAAGGATTTTTCGCCGTCGGATAAGTCTTTAAAGTCAAGTTTAAGTGTTGCATTGTTTGCTTCAAATTGCACAACCATACTTTTAGCATCTTCGCCAATCACCTTGTTCTGAATATCCTTGATATCAGGCATCACTTCACGGAGATATTTATCAAGCTCAGTATATGCGGCTGGATAAAAACTGAGCAATCCGGAAAACCACTCTCCGAAGTTTGATCCATCACGTTGAGCCTGAAAGGTTTCGCCGTTCGACTTTCCGGTCATGAAACTTGGAATCGGGGCTAAAATAATCATGTTGGCAAGCCATGTTCTGAAAATACGTAACGGATCAGTTTCTGAATTTTCCTGAATTACCGGAAGGGCAACAAGATGCCAGTCAACTGAAAACTGAGAATCATGGTTTTCAGAAGCTTTAAAAACAGTAACGTGAGCCTCTTTTCGGAGATAAACAGGCTTTTCTGAAACAATCAGTTGCTCTTCAAGAACGCGTAGCTCTTTGAATGTATCTGGCAAATCAAAAGCAAGTGCATATTTGTATAATTTCTCGCCAAGCAAAAGTTCTATTTCAAAGCGCATCGGTACATCAGACCTTCCACGTGAAAAATCCTTTGACTGAACAAGCTCTTTTACTCTGTTTACGCCACGCCCAATAGATTGAAAGATCTCCAACACATACGATACTGTGGATTTACCTGAACCGTTTTTTCCGATCAAAAGAGCGGACTGGAACTCCTTTAAATTCAGCTCAAAATTTTCCAGACATCTGTAGTTGTGTACGTAAAGTCTCTGAATCATCACAAAGCAATTTCCTGTTAATCAAACAACAAACCTCAAGTAGCCACATACGTTACATTGCAGAAAGTCACCCTTGTGAAGCAACCTCAACCCGTGAGCGACCAAGTGCTTTTTCGAGTTGCGTACTTGCCACAAGATAGTCGTATACCGCCTGCAGATAGTTGGTTTTTGCCTTGTCGAGCTGAAGTTCGGCATCCGTCAACTCAAGACGGGAACCTATGCCCTCCCTGAAACGCAAAAGTGATATTTTATAACTTCGCTCTGCAACGCTTATGGTTTTGCTTTGTACCTCAATTCTTTTTTGCGACTCCCTGAAATTGAGAATCCTTACCTCAACTTCAGCCCTGATATTGGCTTTCAGATCTTCAACCTTTGTACGGGTCTGCAGTTGCGCTATTTTGGCCTGCTCAATCTGGGAGCTTGTGCGGAAGCCTGTAAAAATGGGAAGGGTAAACTGAAGACCTGCGGAAGAGGAGGCTGGCCATACAGAGTCAGAGGGGCGTACATTGTCGTTAAATGCAGTTTGCGACTCCAGCTTGCCAAATGCCGAGATCACAGGAAAACCTTCAGCACGTACGGCACTGATTTTTTCGCCTTCCGCCTTGACTTGAAGTTCAAGCAGACGAAGATCGGGCCTTGCATCAAGCGCCTCGCGATATGCCACCACAATATCAAGCGGATAGGTGGCCAAAGAGAGCCCCAGTTTTCCGCCGAGCACAACACTGCTATCGGCCGATATGCCCATTGCGTTTTTCAGTTTTGTCATGGTCGTCACCACCCGGTTCTCGGCCTGCAAAAGATCGGGACGAAGATTTTCAACCGAAAGAAAAGCCTTGAGGGTATCAATATCAGCGACCACACCCTGCTGGAACATGGCGCGGGTATCCTTTCTGGATTGTTCCCAACGGGCAATGCTCTGTTCAATCAGCTTCAACTGCTCTTTTGAAATGAGTGCATCGAAATAAGAGATCTTGATATCGGCAACAACCGCCGCCTCGGTCGTGCGGTAAGCCTCTTCACTCATTTTGCGAACAATGCCCGCAGCCTTTATGCCGGCAATGGCCGACATATTGAAGAGTGGTTGACGCACATCAAGAGAGGCGTGCCCGGCATTATCGGAACTTGTTTCAAGCTTGGTGGGAAGTCCTTGGCCTGGAGGAAAAAGCAGAACGGAGGGCTTCAGCGTGCGGGTATAGGTAAAAGAGGTCGAAACCTGAGGCAGCACGCCCGACCATGTCTCCCTGATTTTCTGGCGTGCCATATCACGGTCAAGGCGCGCAATTTCAAGCTTACGACTTTTTTCGAGCCCGATACGCACCGCATCGTCAAGCGAAATTGAGCCAGTTTCCCCTTGAGCGATTACAGCAGGGAGTGCAAGCACAAGGAACGTCAGCAACAACAATATCGGTCTTATCCTGTTCATAAAAGAGTCTGTCTTGATGAAAAAAACAATATACAAAGAGCCATCCGGTTTCGTAACAATCAGGGCTTGTAGCGTTCACTCCATAAAAGGCCAAGGCGTTCGCGGATATACTTTTCGCGGCCCTCACTCCCTGGACGGTAATAGGCCTTTGGCTTCATCAGTTTGGTTGGCGCATTGCGCAGATGGAGCGGAACGGGTAGTTCAGGGTTCGATTTGGTGAAGCTCATTGCCTCATTAATGCCTTGGTAGCTTGCATTTGATTTTGGGACAGAAGCAAGGTAGGTGACACCCTGAGCAAGATTGATTCGTGCCTCGGGCATCCCGATCATGACAACCGCCTGGAAAACCGAGATGGCAAGCGTTATAGCGTAGGGATCAGCATTGCCAACATCTTCGCTTGCAAAGATGACCATCCGCCGTGCAATAAATTTGGGGTCTTCCCCTCCCTTGTCGTACATTGGCGCCTTGTACTGCAGGGCACGCTCAAGCAGCTCCCGACTCAGCACCATTGTTGACGCTCCTTCAGGCAAAAGAGAGAGAGCCGCTTCGACCGCATTCAGGGCCTTGCGTGCATCGCCTCCGGAAAACTGCAACAAAAAATCAAGATCGGCAATCTCAATAAAAAGCTCTTTTAAGAGGCGATCCTCTTTCAAGGCACGCCGAATCACCTGCTCAATCGCCTCCGTCCCGAGAGGATTGAGAATATAAACCTGCATCCGGCTCAAAAGGGCACCATTCACCTCAAAAGAAGGGTTTTCGGTCGTTGCCCCCACCAGATGCTCCTGCCCAGCCACATCATCAAGGGTACGCGGACGAACCCGTTCAGCAAGAGGCTGAAAATAATCGCCTGCAGAAGGAGTGACGGAAAAGCCGAAAAGGTCGGACTGTATGTTGTCGATACCGGCCATCTAAAATCCCTGCTCCCTGAGCCACCCCTCATCAATTTTTGAACCGACCGCTACTGGAGAGGAGGGATGAGCCAGTTGACGTGCCACATATTTACCAAGAATATCGAACTCAAGATTCACCCGGCTACCCGCTTTGAGCTCATTGATGGTGGTATGGGCAAAGGTATAGGGAATGACCGCCACGGCAAAAAGTTGCGTTTCAAGCTTTGCAACAGTCAAGCTGATGCCATCAATCGTTATCGAACCGGCAGAGACGATAAAGGGATTGAAGGCATCAGAAAAGGCTATCCAGAGTTCCCGGCTGGAACCCAGCTCTTTTACCTCCTGCACTACGGCGGCGCAATCAACATGCCCAAGCACAAAATGGCCGCCGAGGCGGTCAAGGGGACGAATCGCCCGTTCAAGGTTCACGAGCGCTCCATGACGAAGCGACCCGAGCGTTGTTTTTAAAAGCGTCTCCTCGACCGTATCGACCTCAAACCACCCGTCACCAAGAGCGACAACAGTCTGGCAAGCGCCGCTGATACTCACACTCTCGTCGACCGAAAGGTCGGTGAACTCTGCCGCGTTGGCGAACTGCACCCTGAGCCGCAAGCCGCCCTGACGCCGCGCCACTCCCGCCACCCGGCCAACATCCTTGATAATTCCTGTAAACATTGTTCCTTATGCAAGTACCTTGAGTGCTGCGCTGTAATCAGGCTCTTCAACAATTTCAGCAACCTGCTCGGTGTAGCTCACAATCCCGTCGGCATCAATGATAACAATGGCACGCGAAAGAAGTCCCTTGAGAGGGCCGGAAGCGATGGTTACACCATAATCCAGACCAAACTGGGGATCACGGAAAACGGAGAGCGAAACCACATTCTTTAACCCTTCGGTTTCACAAAAACGGCTCTGCGCAAAAGGCAAGTCGGCGGAAATACAGAGCACAACGGTGTTGTCGAGCGATGCTGCCTCCTGATTGAATCGTCTGACTGAAGTGGCGCAAACTGGTGTGTCGAGGCTCGGAAAGATGTTAAGAACCAATCGTTTGCTTGCAAAATCAGCAGGTCCCGCCTCAGAGAGATCGGTTTTCACCAGACAGAAAAAAGGAGCTTCGGAACCTTTGGCGGGAAGAGAGCCAACGGTTTCAACTGGGGTACCCTTGAAGGTGATCTGTGCCATAAAAAAAATAGTTTAAGGTTAAAAAAAATGCTGGTAACGCCTTTCAATCCCACGGCCCGGTGCCACGGGCAAGATTGAAGCGTCCGGCACCAAAAAAGAAAACGGCAAGTGAACCAAAAAAATAAAACGCCTGAAGTTCAAGAGCATATCCACCATGCAGCGACAGCGAAAAAAGCTCTTTGGTATGAACAAGAAAAATTGCCATCAGCATGACAAAACACTGAATCAGGGCTGCCTGACGAGTATAAAACCCCAGTATCATAAAAAAAGGAGCCAGAAGTTCACCGACAAGCACCAAATGTGAAAAATATCCGGGAAACCCTGCTTTGACAAACATCTGCTCCACAAAACCATAGCCGTGCTGAAGCTTGTCTATTCCATGAAAAAGCAGCAGTGTCCCAACCAAAAGCCGCAAAATCAGCTTTCCAAGATCACTGTTATTGACAAAACGGTCAACCATAAGAAGCCTCCTTTTTGGATATTTCTTAACCATCACACACCCCGTTTTATGTTATCTCTTTTCCTGATTACGACTCCCCGATTCAAGCTTCAACATAAGCCTCAAGAAGCATATCATGGCCAAAAAACTGCGGAACCCCGAAAGAGAAATTCACCGCCTGACCAGGCATATTGACACCAAGAGGCGCAAACGCACTCAACGCATCACCACCGAACAACTTTGGTGCCACAAATATAAGTAATTTATCGACAAGCTCTTCACGAATGAGTGACGCGGACAACCGGCTACCTCCCTCAACCAGCACAGAGAGCACCTGCCGTTGATGCAACTCCACAAGCACCTGCCGCAAATCAAGCCTCCCGGCGTGTTCATCGACAAAAAACACCGTCACCCCTCTCTCCCTTAAAAGCGCCGCTTTCGGTGAACCGGAAAATACAGATGAAGCCGCAACAAGAGTTGGCGCCTCAGAGTCAAAAATTTTCGAATCAATTGGCAAACTCAACCTGCAATCAAGCACAACCCTGAGCGGATTGCGTCCCGAACAGTGCCTGACGGTAAGCTGAGCATCATCGGCACGAACCGTCGCCTCGCCGACCATCACCGCATCATAGATACTCCTGAGGCGATGCACCTCGCTTCGCGACTCCTGACCAGTAATCCAGCGGGAGGCCCCAAGCGAAGTTGCAATTTTGCCATCAAGCGTTTGGGCCAGCTTCAGGGTAACAAAAGGAAGCCCGGCAGTGTGACTTTTGATGAAGGCTTCATTACACTTCAAGCACTCAGCCTCAAGCACCCCTTCTGTCACCATAACACCGGCGGCTTGAAGCTTTGCAATCCCCTTGCCAGCAACCTCACTATGGGGATCACGGCAACCAATGACAACGCGAGGTATTCGCTTTTCAACAACCAAATCGCTGCAGGGGGGGGTTTTACCAAAATGGGCACAGGGCTCAAGCGTCACGTAAAGCGTCGAACGGCAAAGCAGCGCCTCATCAGCCACTGAAGCGATGGCATGTACTTCAGCGTGAGGTCCGCCAAACTGCTGATGATACCCTTCACCAATAACTTGACCGTCATACACAAGAACGGCACCTACCATGGGGTTCGGACTCACACTGCCAGCACCAAGAACGGCAAGCTCAAGGGCACGCCTCATAAAAAAAAGATCATCACGCAGCTCCATCGGCCTCACCCCTTCTGTTCAAGAGGCATATTGACCTGCACCAGCCTGATGCCGGAAAGCCTCAGCAGTTCGTCGATATGCTCGATTTTATAGGGCTTGTCATAGTAGATGGTCTTTATACCAACATTGATGAGTACTTTTAAACAATGAATACAGGGACTCGCCGTAATATAAATGTCGGAATCCCTGATCGAAACACCATGCTTTGCCGCCTGGGCTATGGCATTGATTTCCGCATGAATCGCGTTGACACAGTTCTCCTCAACAGTTCCATCGGGATGAATGCTGCGGTAAATTCGGCAATTACTGTCGTTGCAATGGGGAAGGCCGGATGGTGCCCCATTGTACCCGGTGGAAAGAATACTGTTCTCCCTCACAATGACCGCTCCAACATGACCCCTGGTACAGGTAGCCCGGCGTGAAATAAGCTGAGCGACATTCATAAAATATTCATGCCAGCCAAGCCGCCTCTCAGCCACTGAACTTTCTTCAACGCCACCAGCGCAGCAACATCCGCTCTTCGTTTCTTCCGGCATAGTCCTGTTTTTTGATATTTTGTTAAAAATAAGAGCCAAGCTTACCATAAAATAAAAAAAAAGAGCGTCCTCTCGCAACCTCTTCACATAGGTCATGCTACGAAATTACTTTACCCTCTACCATGCAGCAATGGAGCTGCACAACCATCTTGCGGGCGGTCACCTCTCCCGGATATGTTCAGAACATAAAAACGAAGTCACCCTGACGTTCATAACCCCCGGCGGCAAGCACCTGCAGCTTCTTGTTTTTACCCACACACCCCTGCTTTGCCTCAGCACGCGAGAAGGTGAAACAAAAAAAACACGCGATACTGCAAGCTTGATGAGCGAACTCTGTATGCAACCGGTGAGAAGCGTTGAAATCTCCCCCTCTGACCGCGAAATCTCTATCCATTTTACCGATGAAGTTTTTCTGGTACTGCGGCTCTTCAGTTCAGACACCAACCTCTTTCTTGTCAAGGAACAGCGTATTACCGATGCATTCAAGCATAAAAACGCACTCGTAGGCCAACCCTGCTTGTCAAAGCACAACTCCCCCGGGATTTTAAGAGAACTTGAACCCCTCGCCATGAACCGGGCGCTTTTTGTGGAGCAATTCAACCTTTCGGCCACCCTTCCTGGCTTTGACCGAACGCTGGTGTGCGAAATAATGAACCGGGCAGGAAAAGAGGAGAGCCCCGAAGCACTCTTCACCGCCTTTCAGTCCGTTTTTTTTGAACTGCTCGACCCGCAGCCAGGAGTTTCGCAAACTGAGGAAGGAGAGCCGCACTTCACCCTTCTGCACAACGAGGCTTCGCCCGGCCGCTCTTTTGACTCAGTGCTTGAGGGGCTTGCCCACTACACCCTCACCATGCAACGCTTTTTGGAAACAAAAGAGGAGCTGAAAGGGATTCGAACAAAGCTGCTGCGGCAACTCGGAAAAACCCGAAAAACCCTCGATGGGTTCAACCCCGAACTGCTCAATCAATTTGCCCGAAACTATGAGCAGTGCGGCCACCTGCTCATGGCATCCCTCTATGAGCCGAGAACGGAGCGGAAGAGCATCACCGTCAAAAACATTTTTGAAGCGGGCACGCCCGACAAAATCATTGTGTTGAAAGAGGCCCTGACGCTCCAGAAAAATGCGGAAGAGTATTTTTTGAAAGCTTCAAAAACCAGAGAAAAATGCAAAAAAATGGAGGAGCGGCAGGCCTCGCTTCAAAAAGAGAAAACCGCACTTGAAGAGCTTTTGGCCACAACAGAGGGCATTTCGAGCCCCAAAGAGGCGCGCCGTTTTCTTCAGCAACAGGGCAATCAACCGGGCAAAGGCGGCGATCCCGCGCTGAAAAACATTCGCACAGCCCCGCTCTTCAGAACCGTGAACCTCTCAGCGTCAATCACCCTTTTGGTTGGAAAAAATGCGGCAAACAACGACCTCCTTACCTTCAGCCACACCAAACCCAATGACATCTGGCTCCATGCCCGAGGCGTTTCCGGCTCTCACTGCGTCCTCAAGGGCACCACACTCAACAATTTGCCTGCAATCAGGCAAGCCGCCGAAATTGCCGCCTGGTACTCATCGGCAAAACATTCGTCATTGGTTCCAGTAATCTACACCCTGAAAAAGTATGTTCGGCACGGAAAAAAGCTTGCTGCGGGTCAGGTCATTGTCGAGCGCGAAGAGGTACTGCTCGTAAAACCATCAAACAAGCTTTTCAGCGATCAGGCCTGATCATAAGCAGTGGTATGGAGATGTTTTGCCGCAACGTCCTTGAAACACTGCCGAAGAGAATTCTTTCAGGAAGAGAGTGCCCATGAGCCGCCATTGCCACAAGATCATAGCTTTTCTCGTCAATCTCTCTCAGAATCTCCAGTTCCGGCTCACCGCTCCTGACCAGAACCGTGACGCCGACCCCCTCCGCTTCCAGCTTCTGACGATAACGGTCGAGAATAAGCATCGACTCTGCACGAAGAAAACGCTCCTGATCAAGCGTGTGGGAGTGTACTACATGCAGCAGATGCAGCGAGGCTCCAAGCTGCAAGGCAAGCGCCGACACCTCTTCGACAAGAAAATCATCAACCGGAGAACAGTCGATGGCAACAAGAATTTTCCGGTAAACCTTCATCTCACCCTCCTCCTGTCATGGTTGTATAAAGAAAATAGCTGTTGAGCGCGATAACAAGCGCCGCAACAAGCACTGCGGCAACAAACTCGGCATTTCCGCTTCTGAAACCGCCCATCACCTTGCGGTTTCGGCAGAGCATCACAAGAGGCACAAGAGTAAAGGGAAGCTGCAAACTCAAAATCACCTGGCTCAAAATAAGAACGCGGAAGCTGTCGAGACTGAAGAGAATGACAAGAAGTGCCGGAATGGCGGTAACAAACACCGCAACACGGTAAAAAGTCGTTCGAGGATCGGCCGGTTTGCCCAAAAAACCCGTTATCACATCAGCTTCCGCCATGGAGGAGGTAATAGAAGAGCCGACACCTGAAAACACAAGCGCTACAGCAAACAACAATCCGGCAAGCGCTCCGGCAAGCGGCCTCAACGTTGCCGATGCCTGCTCGATGCTGTTGACCGAAACGTGATTATAGAAAAAAACGGCAGCAGCAACAATGATCATCGAAGAGTTCACCACCCATCCGAGCGTCATGGCAAGAATGGTATCCATCTTTTCATACCGGAGCAACTCCCTCTTCTCCCCTTCTGAAATTCCCCACTCTCTGCTGTGGATGATATTTGAATGGAGAAAGATATTGTGCGGCATCACCAGCGCCCCAAGAATGGCCAGCGCGACATAAATGCTCTCGCGGCCAACCTTCGGTACCACAAGCCCCGAAGCTACAGCGCCCCACTCCGGCCTGACAATGAAAAGCTCGGCAAGATAGCAGAGGGTGATAATGCCAAGAAAACCCACAATGATAGTTTCAACCCGGTGATAGCGCTGGCTGATGATCAGGAACACCTCAAGGAGAAGCGTCAGCAGTGCTCCCATCCAGAGGGGCATACCAAAGAGCAGAGAGAAACCAATAGCACCTCCAAGAAGCTCGGCAACATCGGTTGCAATACAGGCAACCACAACACTCACGCCAAGAAATGCGGTAACCGGCCCGGAAAAATTGTCGCGGATGTTAACTGCCAAAGATTTTCCTGTAGCAATGCCGAGTTTGGCCGCCAAATGCTGAATAAGCACCAGCATGAGAGTACCGAGCGTGACTACCCAGAGCAACTCATAACCAAATCTGGAGCCTCCCTCGATATTGGTCGCCCAGTTGCCGGGATCAACAAATCCAACCGTCACAAGAAACCCCGGGCCAAGAAAGCCAAGAAGCGTCTTGAACGAAAAGCCTCTTTTTTCAGCCTCTTCCTGCATCAGAGGATAAGCTGAAAAAAGAGGCGTTTGTGGCCGAGGAGACAACTGCGAAAAGTACCAAAAAGAAGAGCAATGCTATATTGGCTGATCATCCCTGCAACCCCGATGGTGCCGGAGTGCGCGTTGCCTCTGCCGCTTTAGCCTTGAGCGTGCGGAACTTGTCGCTGACCGCCTCAATTTTGGCCTCCCACGCCGGATCAGGTCTCGCCGTTTCAGCCTCCTTCAAAAAAGTCAGCAAGGTCGAAGTACAGGCAATAGGATCAAACAATATCCATTTTGCTGATATACCGAGAAAAATAGCCAGTACGAAGAGCGCAAACTTTGCGACATCTGGAACAAACAATGCAACAGGAATAAACAGAATAATAAACACGGTGGTAGTCACCACAACAAAAACATAGCTCAGCAGCGTCAAAGCTACAGCATTCTTCAGCAGTGCTTTCCACGACTGGCAATAGATGATGATCCCTGATTTTGCGGCATCAAAAACATTTTCGTTCATGGTGCGAAAGGTATAGGCAATAACAGACTCATCAATATAGGTCAGGCTGAAATTTACAATACGTTGCACCATACGCGCCAGCCCCTCAAACGCAGGTATGGGCAAAACATTCATCACATTAAAAAGCGTCCGATTGAGCGAAACAAGCACACCCTTCACCAGTTGATCAACAAGAGCAAGAACACTCACCTCCTTGTAGTAGTGCATCACCCGCTCTTTTGCCCACGCCGTCTGAGAAATACCCGACGGCAAGCTCCCCTTGGAGGCAATCTCTGTAATCAAGGCAATATGGCCCGCCTGAAGAAGATACAGCACATATTCACGCAACAGCCTGAAACCAAAGCCTCCGGCAAAAAGCGCAATAAAGAAGAGCACAACCGCCGCACCAATCCCGAAAATGCTGCCAAGAAGTACAAGAATAGCAAGAAAAAGCGCCACAAAAAAGGCAATAGCACTATAAACCACGGTCCGATAGAGAAGATATACCTTTGTTTGCGCCACAATTTTTATGGCTTCACCAAGCTGCAGACCCATAACAATGCTCCGTTGATCCCATTACACCGAATTGACCTTTTTTAAAATGCCCGGATAGGCCTCACTTGACTGACGTTCTTCTTATAGTACTTGTACTGGTCACTCACAAAAAAGTTCTGGTTCCAGGCAATATCTGCGCTCTGCTCAGATGAACTCCAGTAGTAGTTCTCCGCAAAATTGCCAACAACACTTTGCTGCTGGTAGAGCTGATTCAACTGCTCCCTGTCTGGCAAAAACCAGTCACTGAAACCATTGTATACAAGATTATCACAAACCACTTGAGCATCCTGCCATGTAAATTCCCCATCCAGCTTGCCAGGAGAATGGCCAGGAACATCTGCTTTCGCGGCAATCAAACCGTGCTGACCGCTATTATCGACATAAAAAACAATGCCGCCACCGTAACTGTCGCCGATTTTTGCTGCAAAAGAAAGAACTGAAACGGAAACAAGACTCAACCCTGTGAGCAATACCATAATCCATAGCCGCGAGAAGCGGACCTTTGCAATGAGCCTCATGATAGTTATTGTTTTGATTTCAGGAATCGACACACGCAGCACAAAAGAGGTGTCTGATCAAATATACTGAAATTTACTATTATGCAAATATTTTTTACGACTGACATCCACCACTCTTAGCAACAATCTGCCAAAAAAATGAACGCCCGATTCTGTAAAAAAAGCAAGTGAATTTTGTTTATGGTTGCTGCATGAATTACCTTGCCAATGAAGTTCATATTCTGCAAAAACCCTGTATCTGTTATTTTACACACATAAAAACACACAAAAACACACATGGAAACCTATAAACTTGTTCTGCCCGAACATCTCAACCACTACGGCTTTCTCTTTGGTGGCAACCTTTTGAAGTGGATTGACGAAATCGGCTATATCACGGTCTCTCTGGATTATCCCGGCTGCAACTTTGTGACGGTTGGTATGGATAAGGTTGAGTTCAAAAAAAGCATTCGAGGCGGCTCCATCCTCTGTTTTGTAACCGAGAAGAGCAAAATTGGCCATACTTCAATTGAGTACACGGTGCGTGTTTACAAAAAAAGTATTGAGAGCGGTGAGAGAGTGATGGCCTTCAGCACAAATATCACTTTTGTCTGCCTTGATGACAAGGGTGCAAAAAAAGAACTTTGCTGCGGCTATAAAGAAAAAGCAGAGAGCAAAAATTGCATCTGAACTCTTTTTTACCTCCTCCCACTACCGGGAGGTATTGAAGACTGAACCGCTCAGTCGAACCATAAGAGCAATACCAACCGCAGCCATAACAGCGTTGGCCAGCCACATTGAAATCATCGGGTCAAGAATGCCCCGTTCGGCAATTTTTTCTCCGGAAATCATAAGCATCCAGTAGAGCACAAAAAAAAGAAGGGAGATGCCGGCTCCAACACCAAAGCCACCCCGCCTCGCAAGCACGCCGAGGGGAGCACCAACCAGAACAAAGACAAAGCATGCGAGAGAGAGCGCATATTTTTTATGATAAGCTGCCATGTAACGGTTATACATGTTCCGGTTTGCTTCGATGCTTTTGAGCTCTCCGTCAAGCTGAAGAAGCTGCCGATCCACATAAGCTGCGGCTGACGCTCCCGCTTTCCCTGGCGACTTCACTACTCTGACGCGCTTTTCAGCACTTCCTGAGCGACTTTCGGCAATCCGCTGCCCGACCGTTTCAAGCGGACTATTGATGATTTTTTCCGATGCCGAAATTCTTTTTTTGAATTCATCACCAATGACGAGCAGCTCTTTTGCTGAAAGCTCGGTGTCGCCTGATCGCATTCGATTCTCTGAAGAGCGTGAAAAGCCGAAACCCGATGACTCAAATACAAAACGGTGCTTCAAGAAGCTCATGTTGCGGTAATTTTTATGATCTGGCTGACCAACCTGGTGAATTTCACCATTGAAGAGCGTCATGACCAGATACTGGTAATCGGCAGTAAAGTCAACCGTACCCTTTTCAGCCGTCACCATGGTGGTGTAACCGTGCCGGGTGGCATCATAAATCACAATGCCCATCAGCTCTTTCGAGTCATCATCCGATTTTCGAACAAAAATGGAGTAACCGTCCAAAAGGGTTGAAAAGGCATTTTCCGTCAATCCGAACAACGGTTTCGACCGTGCAATATCGACCATCATCGATTTTGCATAATAGTTCGACTTGGGAAGCACAACATTATTAAAGCGCTCAATGCACAACGAAAGCAGAAGGCCCGCAAGGAGAACAGGAATCATAAGCCGATACAGGGAGATACCGGTAGCCCTGAACACCGTCATTTCAGAGGTAGTCGTCAGGGAGCCAAATGCCATGACAACCGCAACAAGCACAGCCATGGGAGCCGCAAGCCCGACCATCCAGGCCGACTGCAGCACAATAAGCTCAAAAATATCGGTAAAACTGATCCCCTTGCCCATAAAACGATCAGCAAAGGTGGCAAAAAACTGAAGTATCAGAACAAAAAGAATCGTGACAAAAGCAAACAGGAAGGGCCCAATATGCGCTTTCAGGATATAACGATCAATAATTTTCATAACAAGTGCTCTCTTTGACTCCCCTTTGTGACAAAATTGCCTCGAAAGAATATGGCAGTGTTTTAAATTTTTGCGGTCTACCGGCTCTTGATAAATGTCACCTCAAAGGCCTTGCAGGGCCGGAACTGTTGAAGGCGATTGTTAAAGGTAAACGTATCGTTCATTTCATAGTGCTGAAAAATATCCAGTCCGCGATCGAGCAGGATTTTCCATCCGTTGTCGCTCTCGATATGTCGGGCGTGAATGGTGGCGGTTCCATCAAACTCCCAGGTAAAAGCAATACCTGCTGCGATGCATGACTCCTCTATCTTTTCGAAATATTCTTTCTGTTGATCTCCCTTGAAATCGTCTTCCGTGGTGATTACATGAACGGCAACCTCCTCCTCCATCGGCTTGTTTTTGACAACCGTCTCAATGAACTCCATGAGATTTCGCACCTGATAAAAAAGGCGAATGTAGGGGTCAGTAAGAACAATCCGGCTTGCACCGCTCAGGTATGAGCCAAAAAGCGAGTCATAAGAGACTCCCCGTTGGTTCTCCTGAAAGGTAAGATGCTGCTCTTTTACTACAAGGAGAGCAAGAGAAACTGCGTTTGAAGAAGATTCCGGAAAATCCAACTCCCCGCTTTCAACCTGAGCCACCTTTCCGTCACCATCACCATCACCTATCATTTCATTATAGAGATGAGGGTATGCCTCCTCTTCGAGCGTTGTAACTGTTCTTGATTGACCAGAGACATCGGTATAAGCAAAATGAACCTTTGGGTAGGTCGAATCGATTCGCATCAACTGATCCTTAACCCTTTTCCGCCCCTCAATAGAAAATTGAAGCAGCTCTTCAATCTCCTCTTTTGAAGCACCTCCCTGAGGAAACAGGATCTTCATGAGACCAGAAAAGGTTTTATTAACGCCATCCCGGTCACGGGTTGAAATATCGGGAGAAAGTGAAAAGTGCTCCTGATAACGATCTGAATAGTCGTGGTTGCGCATTGAGCGAAGAATTTCGGCAAGGTAATCGACAACAAATCCATAACCGTTGGAGAACATCTCTCCTCGAATAATATCCACCTCCCACCCTGGTGCATAGAAATGGATGCGGTCGAGAAATGCCGAGTCATAAAACTTTTCGGGCAGCTCATCAAACAGGTCGGAGTGCTTGAGCATGTAGGGCACAGTATGCCGGGTGTTGCCAACGAAAACCATGGATGCTTCTGCTCCAAGGGTTTCAACGCCCCGGGAGAAGGACTTGTTGGCCATATAGTTTTTCATGATGTCCACCAGTGCCTTATCCACCCGCTTCTGTTTACCGGCAAATTCATCAAAGGCCACCACATCCCAATAGCCGACCAACCCTATTTTCCCCGAAGCGTTGCTCACAAAAAGCTTGGGCACCGTCACCTCACCCCCGGAAATAAGAATACCATGCGGGGAAAACTCCGAATAGATATGCGACTTCCCAGTCCCCTTGGGGCCAAGTTCAATCAGATTGTAGTTGCGTTCACAGTAAGGAATCAACCTGACGAGCTGAGTCAGTTTGCTGCGTTTTCCGAACATTTCAGGGTTGAATCCGATGCTCTGGATCAGCAGATCAATCCACTCGTCAGTCGTGAACTGCTTGCGGGCTTCAACATACCCCTCAAAATCGAAGTGGGACAACTGAATCGGTTTCAGTGTCGAAAGGATCCACGGCACCGCACTCTTCTCTTCCTTGAACTCGTACTCAATATCTGCAATGCACCATACACCCCCAACCAGTAATTTTGGATGAGTCTTGATCGTACCGGAATCAACCAGAACCTTCTTGATTCCAAGATTTGAAAACTCTGCCTCGTATGCGTCACTCTTGTCATTCAGCGCAACACTGATCTTGTCGATAACCTTGTATCTTCCCTTCTCCCTGATATTCGAACGTACCAACCCGGCTTCATTGCGATGCACATAGTGTTTACGCAGAATCTCCTTGACGGTCTCAATGCCGGTCTGAATCGAAGCATCATCGCTTGTCGCACAGTATTGACCCAACAGATATTCAAGAACGTATGTTGGAACAATGGCGTTGCCTTTGACGGTCTTGACAAGATCCTTGCGTACAACAAGTCCGGCAAAATGGGTATTTATTTTCTGGTCAAGAGTATTCATAGTGTTTAAAAATCAAAATCGCTGGTAAATGACCGCCGCATTAGATAGCGGATCGACTTGTACTCACTGTAGTGGGAGGTACCAGGATATTTCTCATCCAGCCTCAACATAACCTCCTGACCGTTCACCTCATCAGCTTTGCTGGTCAACAAAAAACGCACCTGCCGCTCACGATCTCGTGAATTATCCGAGATAATATCAAAAACAAGGGTGTGGAAATCGGAAATCAGATCTCCAGCAAGAGTATACATTCCGGCAACAAGCGTCCTTGCCTGAACTTTTTCGGTAACCGGCTGCGACTGATAGAGTACGACGGCGAGCTGACCGGAGGTGATAACCGAGCTGGTGCCACGAAGAATATCCACGTCAACAACCGAAATGTCGCTCTGCCGCTTTTTATTGATCCTGATAAGGGGAATCACCACCTCCTGCAACGAAGCCCCTCCATGCACATAACGGCTTCCTGAACCCTTCAGACGCAAGCGATTGATTGATTTCGGAATCTGCACCTCCATATTTCCCGTCAGTCCAAGCTGTGAGGAATTGAACTTCCGGAGACCAGGAGCCTCTTTCAAGCCTTTCCCAAGCACAAACCGCCGGTCGCGGAAAAGAATCCGCTCACCCTCTGCCTCCTCTACGGAAAAATCGCTCTCGTCAAGAGCTCGATTCTGGTAGATAAAGCCATGATCAGAAGTGACCAGCAAATTACTGGCATTGGCTCCGGTGAGTTTCTTGATCAGCTTGACAAGATCCAGCAAACTCTCTTCAACAGCTTCGAATACCCTCTCTTCCGATTCGCGCTTGTCGCCGGTAAGGTCAATGCGATTATGGTAGACATACACCACATCATGATCGCGTAGCAATGCCCGGCACTCATCACCCTTAAGTGCCATCACCTCATCCGCCTTGACTGCCGTACCCCGCCATGAAGCTGACTGGCTGAGAATTTTCGAGCGATTGGCCGTGCCCTGCGAGCTGAGGCCATCCACCATCACCGTTCCGCTCTCGTTATCGGCAAGCTCCAGCGCTCTGTTCGGCAAAAGCGAGGCCATACAGAGCTGTGTATAGCTCGGCAGCATTGCGAGCACCGGTTCCAACTGTGCATCATAACGGTCCTCCTGCCGAATAAGCGTGAGCAATTCATCACCAATTTCGTAGCGTAACGCATCGGAAATAATGACACAGACTTTATTTTTCTTTGAGAGAAATGGCTGCACAAACCGCTCGAAAACACTCTTCTGTAAGGGAACAGGAGATGCCTCCCATGCATCGGTTTTGTCAACGAACGACTGCCACCGGTCGTTCAGCTTCAGGAGATAGTTGTTGGAGTAGAGATTTTCCACTTTTTCGCTCAATTCCGCCATCAGCGAGGCTTGGGCGGAGGTGCTGGCGTGATAGGTGAATTTGCGGTAGAACTGATCGAGCCGAAACCAGAAGCGGCTGTACTGCTGCACGCCGTCAGCCATGGAGTTCATATTAAGATTTGCTTCTTCGATGGCATGTATGAAAAGTGCCGCATACTCCACCGCCTCATAGAAGTGCCGGAACTCCTTGAACCAGTGCCCTTGGCGTCGCAGGCGGATCCATTGCGTTATATCATGACTGAACACCGTTCGAGCGGCAAGAGCCCGAACCAGATCACTGATAATTTTTCGGTCAATCAATCGGAAATAATCGAGTTCAATCAGTTGACGAAAATCAAGCCCCTCCAGTTTCTCTGCAAGACGCAGAATCCCGGCACACTCATCCGAAAGCACTTCAAAGCAGCGCTCAAATTGGCGGCTGTCTTTCCAGCGCTTCAAAAACACCAGCGCATCGCCGGAAAGCTTACCATTTCCATCAGTGCCAACGGCAAAGCAGAACTTGAACAACTCGATAACAAAATCCTTAAGGCCAGGCTCAGATGATTCATAGCCATAATTCCGTTTCATCAGCTCCCAGAAATAGCCATCCAACCGGCAGCGCTCAATCAACCGGAACTTATCACCATCCAGTAATTCCAGCCCCAACTGTTTATCATTCGAAGCGCTCCCAGCCAACTCGTCGAGCAGATGTTCCACCACCATATCGAGCTGAGGGGCGGAACCGGCACAAACCGCAACCATTTTCAGCCTGATAAGGCCGGGAGTATCATCCGACTTGAGCACTTTTTTAAGGCTCTCAATCCTCTTCGCAGACTTGTAGAATTCAGCATGATCTTTCACCACATCCTGAAAATCACTGCCAAGCTCCAACTCTGAGAGCCAGATACTCGACTGATCAGCACGGAACTCCCCATGAGCAAGCTCCACATCAAGAAGCCAGTTATCGAGCATTGCTGGTTGCAACCCTTCACGATAGAGCAAAAACTTCTGTTCCGGCTTTTCTCGCAGAATATGATACTTCACGCCAAACTCATTGTTGGCAAGCTCAACCGTTTCAACACCCTCAAGCTGCAAGGCGTCGAATGCATCACGCAGCTCACGCTTTGTATCATACCAGAAGACAATACGGTGACGCTCAAAGAGCCTGTTCAGAGCCTGGGCAATGCGACTATTCATATTGTTTCTCCCAGATTCTCCAAACGAATCAGCCATTCATGAAAATGCTGGCATCTCCCCCGTAAAACAGGAAGCCCGATTTTCGCAGTCAGAATCATGGCTGACCTCCAAGCACATTTTTCTCCCACAACTCTGACAAACTGTAGTTTTTCAACCAATCCTGAAGCTGTTCAGCATCCAATTTTTTGAAAACCGAACAACGATTCGTTTCGTCACGATCAACTATAAGCAGATCATCAGGATTGAACTCATCCACAAAGCGGGTTGATTGCGTAGCTAC
>CAILXB010000280.1 GCA_903838025.1 uncultured Chlorobiaceae bacterium | reverse complement strand
TTTATCTTGCTTTTCCAATTTGCGACACAGTGCGTCGCGAATTGAGCTGGTCGCATTATCGGGCACTGTTGCGTGTCGATAACCCTGACGTAAGAATTGTATGTCTTTATGGACTTTTGAAGTATTGTATTGACTGAAAAAATCATGACCCAGAACACCCCAGCATTGACTCCGGAAAATGAAGAGCTGAACCGGCAACTTGCGTAGCTTGCTGTGGAGTTTCTGGATCTGTTTACCCGTCACAAAGGGATGGTGGAGGATGAGTCGGTTATTTTGAACGCGCTCTACCTTGATAAACTGGGTCGTTTTCAGCTTGAGTTACTGCAAAAGAAAACGGAAGCTGCCCGGCTTAAAATGAAAATGAAGTTGATACAGGCGGCAATGAACCACGTTTGTTCACGCTTGATGGATGCAGGGAAAGTATTTGTTTGCAGGGTCGTTTCGAAAAGCAGGATTGATTCCTGGCTGCACATCGATGCCCATATTTTTATGGTTGATTGAGTAAGATTGAACCGGAACGTACGTTTTCGTTACCGCTTGACACAATCCGGGAGAAGCTCGATCTCTTTGAATGTACGATGAAGGCTGGCACCGGGGTGCACATGGGTGGTTACGCTGCTTGCTCTTTCGTATGTGCAAAGAGCGTAACCAGACGGATATGTTTTGAAGCGGAGCGGAAAGCGGATGCTCGCAGATTATACTATGCGTTTGGGGCTGGCGTTACAATCAAGCGTAATGCACCGAAACCTCATCTGCGTTTGCATTGTTCAAAATCTCTTTTGCACTGTTCACCTCTTCGACCGTTCCGTGAGCGATAACGAGAAAATTGCTGGCCTTCACAGCATCCTCATATTTGACAACACTGTCTTTCGGAATACCGATACTGAAAAGAGCTCCTCCCAAGGCGCTCAAACCGCCAGCAACAACGGCACCTTCAAGAGAACTGATCATCCAGCTTACCATAGGGCCGAATACGATTACATGGCCAAGAACTGGAATAATAAGGAATGCTGAACCGAAAAGCAGCCCGAAAAAGCCGCCCCAGAAAGCACCCTGTTTTCCCCATGCTTTTGCCCTGTCACCGGTGTTGTAAAAACCGATAACATGCTCTTCGGTATGATAATCCTTGCCGATGATCGAAAGCTTCTTCATGTCGAAACCTGATTTCTGCAAATCTTTGATCACAGCTTCGGCAGCTTCATGAGACTTGAAAACCCCAACACTTACATTTTGTTTTTCCATCGTCTGTTCCAATTTTTTAAAAGATTACCACAGAACAACTTCTTTTAAAACGCTTCACAACTTCTTTATCCTTCGAAAGTACTATATTTCTGCCCCTGCTCCCAAATATATCTATAGAAACTTCTTGTTATTCATCTCAAGGTTTTTTCTTCGGAAGGCTCTTTTTTCCTTGTCGCCATGGTGGCTCTGCTTTATAGCAATGCCACAATCTCCTCCGGTCGCTGCACCAGGGCTTTTGCGCCAAATTCAAGCAGCTCGCTCTCTGGCCGGAATCCCCAGAGGACGCCGAGGGGATACATGCCTGCCCTTGTGGCGGTCAGCATGTCGATGCCGCTGTCGCCGACGTAGAGGATTGAGGAGGGCTCTTCATCAAGCATCCGGGCGACGAGCAGGGCGCCCTGGGGGTCGGGCTTGTGGGCTATGGCGCTGTGATGGCCCATGACAACATCAAAATCCCACTCTTTCAGGAGCTCTTCTGCGCAGAGTTGGGTAAAGTGGTCGGCTTTGTTGGAGAGGATTGCTTTTTTGATGCCACGTTCAGTAAGGGTGTCGAGCAAGGTGCTGATGCCGGGGTAGGGGCGTGAGTGGCGGTTCCAGTTGTCGGCATAGTGTGTCATCAGCTCTTTGAGCAGAAGGTCGATGGTCTCCGGGGTTCCGGCCTCTTCGGGCAGCGCTTTTTTGACCAGCTCCCTCATTCCGTGCCCGACAAGAAAGCGGCATTCATCGACGGTATGGACGGGGTAGTTGTGCAGGGCGAGTACGCTGTTGAGGGTGTTGACAATATCCTGGAGGGTGTTGAGCAAGGTGCCGTCGAGGTCGAAGATAACTGCTTTGCAGGTCATGGAAGAGATTCTCTTGTTTTGAAATAATAATGCATTGACATCCTCCTCGCCCTAAAGGACGAGGATTCCTACTGCGTCAGACACCCCGTGGTGCTGATCGCTTCGGCGAGTTCCTGCT
>CAILXB010000279.1 GCA_903838025.1 uncultured Chlorobiaceae bacterium | reverse complement strand
TGTGGTCAAATTACGACGTGATGCATCAACCTATAGTGGTTATCGTTGGACATCGGGTAAAGGGCCTCATGTAAAGGTTACCTCAGGGACCATCTGTACAGGTCGCATCAATATTGAAGATCATCGCCCTATTGATCTTGTTATTCCTGTTTTTAAAAAATATGTGCTGGGAGAGAGCCGCTAGTATGACGTGCTTGAGCCTTTTCAGTCAGCCACTATTTGGCTTTGGTCCATCCGGCAGAAAGCTGTTGCTGGTGCTGAGTGTTTTTGCCTGTTTGGTTTTGTTCCCTCAACCCGCTGTTGGCGCAATATCTCTCATGGATGCCGTAAGAACTGCTCTTGATCATGCTCCTGGTGTTCTAACACAACGAGAGAGTCTCTTGATTTCAGAGAGTAATGTGCTTGGTGCCCGTTCTGCCTTTGACCCGCATGCATCACTCTCATTCGGATATCGCAAAGATGCGCTCGACTTGGGTGGTATAAAAACCGCAACGACCATACTATCGACAAGTATGCTCACTCCATTCGGTTTAACAGTTACTCCTCAAGTTTCAGTTGTCGGTTCCACTCCCTCAAACACACTCTCCAGTAGCAAGGCATTGGCCGGTGTGACTTTTACCCTGCCTTTAATGGAGGGGCTAGGAGATAACATCAGTCGCACAGCGTTATCTGCCTCGCGGAAAAGGTATAAAGCTGAACGTTTAACACTGCAACATACAGTTGGAAGAACAGTCTATCAGGTCGCAGAATCTTATTGGAATTATCTATACGCCTATCGTACGCTGAAGCTTAATCAACAACTTTCCCAGAGTGCACAGGAGAGTTATAATGCCACAAAAGCTCTTGCCGGTGCAGGTGAAGTTGCAGTGGTAAGGGCTGATCA
Organism: uncultured Chlorobiaceae bacterium; assembly: GCA_903838025.1. Classification (GTDB taxonomy): domain Bacteria; phylum Bacteroidota; class Chlorobiia; order Chlorobiales; family Chlorobiaceae; genus Chlorobium. The sequence continues at coordinate 24,901 of CAILXB010000279.1, read as the reverse complement.
GGCACAGGCATACTTACAGCAGGCGCAAGCTTCAGAAATCAATGCCGTGCAGGCACTCTGTCAGTCATGGAATACATTGCTTCTGTCGATGGGCAGTGACACTGTCGGGCGTGAAAGTCCCGAAGAACCTCTCGACTTTTTTCCGGTTCCCGATGGCGATGTATCACTATTGCTTGCTGAGGATGGTGCATTGAAAGCAAAAGCTTTTGCCTCAAGGGCAGATTTACAGGCACTCAAACTACAGGGGGATGCCGCCGCTGATATTCTGCTTGGAAGCCGCAACAGGATGAAACCGAAAGTTGATCTTGAGCTGTGGGCTGGATATAATGGCCTGCATGATGGGGCAACTTTTATGAACAATCTGTCATCCCTTTCGACAGGTATTCCTGGTGTTAATATTTCAGCAACACTTCGATACTCTCTGGATGCTGGTAACCATAGTGATGAGGCCTATTATATAAATAGCCGTTCAAAGGTTGAGATTGCAGCGATTAATCGCCAAGAGCTGGGGCGGTCGATCGAAAGCATGGTCGCTCTTGCCATTGCATCGGTAAAGAACAGTGCCGCCATATACCGTCTGAGCAAAGAGAGTGCAAGGACATACAGACTGCTTAATATCGCGGAGGTTAAGAAATATAGGATGGGGATGAGTGACCTTTTTAAAGTGCAAAGCGTTTTGAATGATCTTGCCAGTGCCGAAAAGCAGCTTTTAGCGGCCGAGAAAGCTTATGCTTCTTCACTTCTTACTCTCCGATACGAAGTAGCATCACTTTTGCGGGTTAAAGACGGGAGTTTTACCGTTGAGATGAATGACCTTGTGACTATCCCTGCATTTGATAACGCTCTCTATAAACCATGAGTAAGCAAGCTGAACAACTGCCCTGGAAGGAGCTGAGAATTAAAACTCCAACGGTTCTCCAGATGGAGGCTGTGGAGTGTGGCGCAGCTTCGCTGGCGATGATTCTCGCCTATTACCGTCGGTTTGAACCGCTTGAAAAACTGCGAGAGACTTGTGGAGTGTCGCGAGATGGAAGCAAGGCGAGCAGCCTCTTGAAGGCTGCTCGTATCTACGGTTTAGATGCGAAGGGTTTCCGTATGGAACCTAACGGGATTTTTGAGAAGCAACTACCCGCGATTCTTTTTTGGAACCTCTATCACTTTGTTGTGCTGGAGGGCTATAAAGATGGTGTCTATTTTATCAACGACCCCGCTTCAGGCCCTCGTAAAGTAAGTGCGGAGGAGTTTAGTGACTCTTTTTCAGGCGTTCTCTTGACCTTTTCTCCAACCGCTGATTTTAAAAAGGGCGGCAAACCTTTTAGTCTCGTTGATGGACTCAAAAAGCGATTACCAGGGCTCGAAACGGCACTTGTCTATATTGTCTTGGTCAGTCTTTTACTCGTGATACCAGGTCTTGTGGTACCCTCTTTTTTACGGATTTTTATTGATTATGTCCTCGTGAAGGGGATGAACGGCTGGATGCAGCCTTTGCTTGTGGGGATGCTGGTGACGGCTGTTTTGCAGGGTGCCCTTGCCTGGTTGCAGCAGCACTACCTGTTGAGAGCCGAGACAAAGCTTGCCTTGACCTCGTCAACAAAGTTCTTTAACCATGTTTTTGCTCTCCCGATCAGGTTTTTCAGCATGCGTCAGGCTGGAGAAATTTCAAACCGTGTGCAGTTGAATGATAAAGTAGCGACCATTGTGGCTGGTGACCTATCATCGAATGGACTGAATGTTCTGTTGATTTTTTTCTATGCCCTGATGATGTTCCGCTACGACGTTGTGCTGACTTTTGTTGCCATTTTAATCGCCGCATTAAACGGGATTGCCCTCTCTTTTGTCTCCAGTCGGCGTATTGTACTCAACCAGAAGTTTCAGCAAGATAATGGCAAGCTTCTTGGAACCACCTTTTATGGCATCAAGACTATTGAGAGCATTAAAGCAACCGGTAGTGAACAGGATTTTTTTTCGCGCTGGTCCGGGCTTTTTGCCAACATGGTGGCTGGCCGCCAGACTCTTGAAGTCTCCACGGTTTTTTTGCTTGCCATTCCCCCATTTTTGCAGACTATGGGCAACATTGCAATTTTGTCTGCCGGTGGGTTGCGTGTTATGGAGGGGGAACTGACCATGGGGATGCTCATTGCCTTCCAAAGTCTTCTCCTCTCGTTTCTTGCGCCGGTCAACCAGATGGTGACGCTTGGCCAGAAACTACAGGAGGCATCCGGTGACATGCAACGGCTTGACGATGTTGTCAATAATGAGGCGACCCTGGTTGATGATGATGAGGTCATTCCTGCTACAATCATAGGAAGTAGTAAGCAGGAGAGGCTTTCAGGCTTTGTTGAGCTGAAAAATGTAACCTTCGGCTATAACTCCCTTGAGCCCCCTCTTATTACTGATTTTTCTCTCAAGCTTGCTCCCGGCGCAAGAGTGGCCCTTGTTGGCGGTTCTGGGTCGGGCAAGTCGACAATAGCAAAAATTGTGGCTGGTCTTTTTGAGCCATGGAGCGGAGAGGTCCTCTTTGACGGAAAACAGCGAAGCGATATTCCTCGGAGGGTACTTGTAAATTCAGTCGGTATGGTTGATCAGGATATTACGCTTTTTGAGGGGACCATTGCTGAAAATATTGCTATGTGGGATAGCACTCTTTCACAGCAGGAGATTGCACGAGCGTCAGAAGATGCGGCAATACACGATGTTATTGCTGCTCGTACCGGGGGCTATCAAGGTGTACTGAGTGAAGGGGGCAATAACTTTAGCGGCGGTCAGCGCCAGAGGATGGAGATTGCCCGTGCTCTTGCCACTGATCCCTCCATTCTTATTCTGGACGAGGCGACGAGTGCGCTTGACCCGGCAACTGAGATGGTAATTGATGGGAACATCCGTCGTAGGGGTTGTACCTCCCTTATTGTGGCTCACCGTTTAAGCACTATCCGTGATTGTGATGAGATTATTGTTTTGGAGTATGGGGTTGTTAAGGAACGAGGAACGCACAGTACGCTGATGACTAAGGATGGTGCCTATGCAAGACTCATCAAAACCGCATAGTATGGAGAGTGGTATAAAAGATAAGGGAACTGATCGGATGTTTGCAGAAAAAGCTGCCATCAAAGCAAGCGCCCAGCAGAAGGAGTATCGGACTGTCCTAGGACGAATTGCGTCAATGATGCATGGCGAGGAGGGCATAAAAGAGATCGCATTTGAATCAGACCCTTTATTTGCTGCCTGCTTCAAGATTGGTGAAGCCGCAGGGATAACATTCCGCAAGCCATATGGCAAGTCGAGCGAATCACATGAGGATCCTCTGCAGTTGATTTGTCGTTTTTCCGGTGTACGTGCCCGCAGGGTAACGCTCCGAAAAACTGAGCGCTGGTGGACACTCGATAACGGCCCTATGCTTTGCTATGCCGTCGATGATAAAAAACCGCTTGCCCTTTTACCCGGAGGCCCGCAAGGATACCAGCTTTTTGACCCTTTGAATACTGAAAAGGTTGAACTTACCTCAGTGCTTGCTGAAGGGATTGCTGAACAGGCTTGGATGTTTTACCGTCCCTTCCCGGAAAAACCGATGCTTGGCAAAGAGCTCCTCCAGTTTGGTATGCTGGGGTGTCGCGGGGATGTGATACGAATGCTGCTACTTGGAACTGCAGGAGCGCTTCTCGGTCTTTTGACTCCGGTATTGACAGGTATGCTTTTTGGTTCCGTCATACCGCAGTCGGATCGCAGCCAGCTCCTGCAATTGACGTTGATTTTGGTGGCAAGCGTTATTTCGGTGACGGGATTTGATCTGGCGAAGCAGATTGCCGCTATGAGGATGCAGACCCGAATTGATATGCTGATACAACCAGGGCTTATCGATAGGCTTTTAAATCTTCCGAGCACTTTTTTTCGCACATACTCTTCCGGTGATCTGACAGCAAGGGTTATGGGTGCGACGCAGATCCGAGAGATTTTGAGCAGTTCGGCTGTTAGCGTCATCCTTGGTATGATGTTTAGCGTCTTTTCGCTTGGACTGCTTTTTTACTATAGCTGGAAGCTGGCGCTTGTTGCTTTGGTGTTGACATTGATCATGATAAGCGGGACGGTCTTTATCTCTCTTCGCCAGCTTTCCATCAATCGCAATGCGCTTGAGGCCCAGGGCAAGATTTCCGGACTGCTTGGCGACCTGCTTGGCGGAATTACAAAGATCAGAGTCACCGGCACGGAAAAGGCGGCTTTTTCAAGATGGGCAGACCTTTTTATTCGTGAACGCGGCTTCCTTTTTGAGGCCGGAAAGCTCCAGAATATGCTTTCCGTAGTGACAACATCATTTCCTGTTGTGGCACTTGCCATTATTATTTTTTCTGCCGGTAGCTTTTTGCAAGGGGAGAGGCTCAGTGCAGGTGATTTTATAGCCTTTACCTCAGCTTATACGGGTTTTCAGACGACTCTATTGGCGATGGTAATGACGGTTATTGCGAGCCTTAATGTAGTACCACTCTTTGAACGGTTGAAGCCGGTTCTTGAGATGATGCCGGAGTCGGACGAAACAAAAAAATATCCAGATAAGCTTTCAGGCGCCATTAAGCTCCATAACCTGAACTTCAGTTACAGCGCTGATAGTCCACAGATACTTTATGATATCAATTTTTCAGCAGCACCGGGCGAGTTTATTGCGCTTGTGGGAGGGTCTGGTTCGGGGAAGTCTACCCTTCTGAGGCTTTTTCTTGGGTTTGAAAAACCGAATTCAGGCACGGTTTATTATGACGATGAGGATCTCGCTTCTTTGAATGTACAGGCTGTCCGGCGCCAGATTGGAGTAGTGATGCAGAACGGCCAGTTGCAGCCTGGCTTTATTTTGCAGAACATTGTTGGTTCCTCCACCCTCACTATAGATGATGCCTGGGAAGCTGCGAAAATGGCTGGCTTTGACGAAGATATCCGTCAAATGCCGATGGGTATGCATACGGTTATCAGTGAAGGTGGCGGGACACTCTCCGGTGGGCAGAAACAGCGCTTAATTATTGCCGGGTCCCTTGTCCGAAAACCTGGTATCATCTTTTTTGATGAGGCAACAAGCGCTCTCGATAACCGAACGCAGGAGGTGGTCAGCAAGAGTCTTGAGCAACTGAAAGCAACCCGTATTGTGATTGCCCACCGGCTAAGTACCATTCGTAATGCTGACCGCATCTACTGCCTTGATAAAGGGCGTATTGTGCAGTCCGGCAGTTATGATGAATTAATGGCTCAAGAGGGCTTTTTCAGGGAGCTGGCCAACCGTCAAATTGCTTAGTAAAGAATCTGTTGGATATTATGGGTAAAAAAGAGGAGAATCTGTTGGAGAATAAACCTGAGTGGGTAGGTGTGAAGTATCAGTTTTACCCCCTTACTGAAGCTATTATTATTGGCGTAGTATCTTTTTGCGCCATATTTTTGACGACATACTTCATCTACGTTCAGACATTAAATGCACAAAAAGGAGAAATCCGCGAAGGACTATTGCGGACAGGTGCAGTCTGTGCGGCATTTGTGGATGGTGATGGTCATGGCCAGTTTATATCCCAAGACCAAGAACAAACTGTTGCATATACAAGAGCTCTACAGCCTTTAAAAAACACCCTGCATGCCGATTCTACGATAGCCTTTGTCTACACCCTTGTTATGAAAAATGACAAAGTTTTTTTTATTCTTGATCCCACTCCTGCCGGCATTAAGGGTACTGATGGGATTGAAACCAAGTCACATATCATGGAACCCTATCCGGAAGCAAGTCCTGTTCTTATTAGGGCACTCAAGGAGCATATCAGAATTGCTGAGCAGGAGCCGTATAAAGATCGGTGGGGCTTTTTTTTAAGCGCCTATATTCCGGTTTATGACTCACATCACCAGTTTGTCTCGATTTTGGCTATTGATATCCGGGCTGACAACTACTTTAAACGGCTTGAGCCCATTAAAAGGGCAACAATTCGAGCAATGGTAACGGCCTTTTTCGTCTCCTTTTTAATAGCGGCTCTTGTCTGGTTTATGAGGAATTTCTCGAAAACAATGAATAACAGCCGCCACAAGATTTATAAGGATTATATCCGCCTGAAAAATGGTGACCATTTATGAAAGATATATCCGTGGAGCTGCCTCACTCCTCAGATGCTGATCCTAACGCACCAAGAGTAGCGCTTATTCTCAGCATTGCGGCAACACTTCTTCTTTCTGTTGCTATGGGTGCGTCGGCAATTATTATTCCTACGACACTTCAGAGCTACGGGATATCGAGTACAAAGATCGGTCTGATCATGTCACTCGAAACCATTGCTGCGTTTGTGATAAGCCTTTTTTTCCCTTCTCTTTTGCGTGTTATCGGCTTAAAATACGGGCTTGTTTTCTCCACGCTTTTGCGTATTCTCTCTCTCCTTCTGCTTGGATTTACCTCAAACATTCTTCTCTGGACGATAGCTGTTTTTTTTAATGGTGTCGGATGTTTTACGTTTTTAATTTTATTGCAAACCTGGATTGTCGGGATGAAATTCAAGAGCAATAAAGGCCTGTTGGTGTCCCTATACACGACATCAATCTCACTCGGTCTTGCTCTGGGTCCTCTCTTACTTGAGTACTCCGGTAAAATATTGCTTTTTGTTAAACCTCTTTTGAACACCTATTTTATAAACATCGCTTTCAGTTCTGTCGTAAAACACACGGTTTATTTTTATTTTGGCAGCCTTGATGAGTTTCGTTGCATTGCTTCCGATTTTGATGGGGTTCTTTTTGCTTCCATCATTTAAGCTTAAGGGTAACGTCGGTATTTGGCAGAGTATCATCAATGCCAAGGGGCCAATGTTTGCCGTAACCATGGCAGGTGTCTCTTTTTTTGGGGTCTGTGCGTTTATCACCATCTATGGTCTTAAGAACCAGTTGTCATTTAATGAGTCTGCTCTGTTGCTTACTCTTTTCATGATGGGTTCTCTTTTGCTTGAGGCGCCCTTGACTTGGGCCTCAGATTTTATTGAGCGTCGTTATATCATTGTAATATGTGCTTTTATGAGTATGCTGTGTGCAGTCTATCTGCCTATTGCTATATATGTCAATTATCAAGCTTACATCTTATTGTTTATTTGGGGAGGGGTTAACGCGGCTATATACTCCACCTCTTTAGCGTTAATAGGTGATAAATATGAGGGCGATGCTCTGGTAGCAGCCAATGCCGGGTACACCCTCATGGATGCGGCGGGAGGTACGGCAGGAATTCTATTGATAGGCTACACCATGGACGCTTTTGGCGCTGATGGGTTGCCTTATGTTATTATGCTCTCAAGTATTCTCTATTTCTCTTTTGCCCTGACCAGGTACAGGGTTGTATAAGAACGCCCTTAGGGCTTATAATTAAAGACGAGCCATAACCAGGTTTGCAGCATATTCAACGCCTAAGTCAGTCGATATGCTTTCAGCCAAAGAACGTACATGCTGAGATGTTTCCGGGGAGAGGACTTTGCAATCGGCACCTTGAAGCGCTACCATAAGGTCAGAATAACGGCCCTTCAAATTGATGACATCAGGTCGTCCCCAAAGCAACTCACCACTCTCCATCTTGTCCCAATGATCCCATGAACCGGCGTGGCGGCGTACATAGTGAGCAGTGACATGCGGTCGACTTTCACAGGTTTCAATGCCGAGGCTTCTGGCATGTGGAAGAAAAGATTTAGGGGCACTGAGACGAACTCTCACCCCTCTCTGAAGAAGAGTTTGGCCCAGGCTTAACACCGGCCAAAGATCTCCCAGCGTGCCTGCCGTTGCAAGAACAATAAGGGGGGATTTTTTTTGTCTTAATGCCTGAGAGAGCATTCAGCAGGGTACCTTTTTTATGATGAGTGGACAAAAAAGGTAGCTTGATCTATCTCTTTTATAATCCAATGTTCATTCCCAACACGACAGTGTGACTCTCAATATTGGTATGATTGGGATAGGCTTTCCCTTTGTAACCCCAATCGAGAGTATAGTCAGGTGTTGCGAAGTATCGATAGCGAATATCAAGCTTGACGTTATTTGCAATAGGGATCATAAAACCAGTTCCAATCTGATAAGCTAATATGGTTTTCTTAACACTGTAATTATAATTTTGAGTAGCCTGGTCGATATTGTCATAAGATACCCTTGCCCCACCAATTCCGGCTGTTACGTAGAGTTTTATTTTACCATCAAGGGGAATATCGTAGTAACCATTAGCCATAATTGTGGATACCGTAACATGCCCTTTCATCGCATACGATGCGTCGGTATAAAGGATATTGTTTTCATCGTGACCGCTAAAGGTGAGAGAGTTAAAATTGTTGCGCTGGTACCCCAGCTCACCTTCAAAACGATATTGGCCAAACGTTGAACCGACAGCCCCAAATAGTGCTGCTCCTGACCCTAGTTGATATGTATCGGTATAATCTTCAGTTGGGTAAATGCTTTGAATCTTAATATTCTGCATCAAAGAGACGCCGCCGCTCCCGCTGACATAGTATTCTACGGCTTGAGCTGGGCTTTGAAGCAAGCAAAATGCTATGAGAACGAACAGTAAGAGTTTGTTTTTCATCTCCGGCATGATTGAGTTCAATTGAAAGTAAAATTCACATCCCCGCTTCCTCCCGCTGCCTTATCCAAATCATCATCCGATAATTCGCATTGTACCGATTTTACTTCAGCTTCAGTGAAATGAAATCCTGCTTCGCTTGCCGCAACAAGCCTTGCACCAACATCTTCTATTGCCATAATGCGATTGCGGAATGCTTCGTCCGACCTCATCTTTTCGATGAACGCTCTTGCTTGATCAAGTGACATAGAGCCTCCTTTAATTGGAGTTGGGAATGAAAAACTAATTTTATCACTTTGAAGTTACGCTTTTTGACTCAAAGTTTAATTTTCGGGTACCTTCTATCGTGTCACATCGGTAGTAGATATGATAACCATCAGCATTGCAATCTATTAGAGCTAGGGGAACCAGGAAAAAATGTACAACCAACTTCTTTATATACAGTGAAACAAGCATTTGCGCCTGCAGAAAAATTAAGCTCATTATCGCTTAACTCATTTGAAACCTCTTTAATCTCCTCTTAATTACAATCAAAGCCCTCGCTTTTGATAAGATTCAAGCGCTCTGCAACATCTTCAATAGCCAAAACACGCTCGCTAAAAGCAACGTCCGACTTCATCTTCTCAATTAACGCTTTTGCCTGATCTAATGACATGATATACTCCTTGGGTTGTTGTTGAGGAATGAATCTACCAATCGTATGTTACGTGATTACGACAGCAATTGCAAAAGGAGTCTGCACAGCATTGCCTTCGCTGCCGGTTGCTTCCGGTGCAGCAAGCTGCATTTGGCGCTTGCAGCGGTTCAATGCACCCAGCTTGTACAGCCTCCCTCCGCTACATTCCGCTGCAGTCCCCAGGCGCTAAAGAACCCGGACACGCTCAGGCATACCGCTGGCGATTGCGGTAGTGAGGCACGGAGAGGGGGTGGGCGAGCGTGGCGGCAATGCAGCTTTGCAATTGCCGTCGCAAAAGGGTAGCTTCGAAGTGATAAGGTCATTTCTCAACCACCAATCCGGAGAGAGTCATGTCAGTTGAGCAGGCAAGAGCGTTTATCGCAAAGATGAAGTCGGACGAGGATTTTGCAAAGCGCGTGATGGCCATCGAGGATGTTGCCGGGCGGCTGGCCTGCATCCAGAGCGAGGGGTTTGTATGTAATGAGGCGGAGATTAAAGAGGTATCGGGTGAGTTGACTGATGATGAATTGAATTTCGCAGCGGGGAGCGTATCTTTTATTGTTTTGGGGGGCGGTGGCATTAAATTGTTATGAAACTGGCTAAAATAAGGCCATAAATCGTTTACACCTCTTTGCCGAGGTCATTTTTTCACGTAACGCTTGGATGATGCCGGAGTAATCATAAACCGCTCAGGCATCAGGTGAGTACCATGGCCCCGGTGATGTTGAGTTGTTTTAATACATAGACCCAGTATGTTTTGACGCCGTATGCTGGTTGATACCATATCATCCAAACCGCCATGGAGCCAGCGGTGCCATCGGATGACGTACTGCCAAAGTCTCTTGATTGAGGCTTCTTGAGTATTCCGGGGAAAGTGTCCAACCGTGTCTAACCGTATCAAGATCGAATCGTGAAGCGGATGTATCGAAAATTCGCACGAAAGGCGTATATTAACGAAGTTTATCAAATTACGATTCCATTCAACGGAGGGAAGATCATGACGACAAAAACAAAACGGCAACAAGTCACCTTCAAGATTCCAAAAGAGACCAATGACCGCCTTGCGGCTCTTGCTGTAGCGACCAGGCGGACGAAAACCTTTGTCCTGGAGGAGGCTGTTTCAGCTTATCTGGATTATAACGAGTGGCAGATTCAAAGCATTCAGAGGGGATTGGAGGATATGAAGGCCGGTAGAGTGACCCCTATTGAAGACGTTATTGCTGAACTGGAGGCAGAACTTGAAAATTGTCCTGACTAAGGAGGCGAAGGATTCTATTCGTAAGATAGAGTCCTATATCGGCCAGATCAGCAAGAGAGCGGCCAAGCAAACCGTTATCACTCTTTTGAACAAGATCACCAAGCAGTTGCCTGCATACCCTCAGAGCGCAAGGCCCGGAAAAACAGTGGATACCAGGGAACTCTACTTTTCTGATATACCGTACTGCGTTATCTATACTTCGGATAATAAGACAATTACGATACTGTCGACTGCTTGGAGCGCTCAGCAGGCAAATTCAGTACAAAAGGGGAAGTGAAGTAGGCTTTTTTGTTGCTTTTTGTGCGGAACCTCTTTTTTGTGTTGAATCGTGCGGCTGTAAGATGTTGTAAAATAAGCAGGTGGACAATAAAGGACTCGAACCTTTGACCTCTCGCGTGTGAGGCGAACGCTCTAACCAACTGAGCTAATTGTCCGGTCAACAAGTAAGCCACAGTATAGGAGTTACGAGCCAGTTTTGCAACGCCAGACCTCATTTTTTTTCATCTTCGCCCCTTTTTTTGAAACCGGTGATTTGTTAAATTGAGCTATTGATTTGTAACAGATTTAAACTCTTCAGAAAAAGATGATTAAAGAAGCTCTTGGCGTAGCTGCACCCGCAGCTCTTCTGGCACCGGTTGCGATGCCCGTTCTTCACGGTCTTACTGGTATTGCTGTGGTTGGATTTGGTCTTTTTGCCGCAGGAAAGATTGTTACCAAAACCGTAAGAGCTCTGAACGCGCCTCCGAAACGGCGCATTCCCGCAGTGAAGCCGCCGCTCGGCTGAACCGTACGAGTGCCACCGTTGCTCGTCAGAAGAATGAGAACCGCTTTCAGAAGCACGGGGGGGAGTATTGCGGTTTTTCTCTTTCTCCAGCTTCTTTTTTTCTGTGGATGTGCAGGCAATGGCCAATCATCCATGACGGGTCAAGCCCGTTCAACTCTTCAAAAAAAGGATAGTATGCATCATGCAGTGACGCAAAAGGCGATTTTTGCCGGAGGGTGTTTCTGGGGAGTCGAGTACCATTTCAATCGGCTGAAAGGGGTGCTCTCAGCCAAATCAGGATATACAGGGGGAGTTATCGATCATCCAACCTACAAGCAGGTTTGTACCGGTAAAACCGGCCATGCCGAAGCCGTAGAGGTCGAGTTCGACCCAGCACTGGTCAGTTACGAGACCCTCGCAAAATTTTTTTTTGAGATTCACGATCCGACCGAGCTCAACCGGCAAGGGCCCGACATTGGTACGCAGTACCGCTCAGCCGTTTTTTATACCGATGACGAGCAAAAAAAAGTGGCTGAAAAGCTTATCAGTGAGCTGAAGGCCAAAGGATACGAGGTTGTGACCACTCTTGAACAAGCCGGGCCATTCTGGGTAGCGGAGGAGTATCATCAGGACTATTATGAGCGGAATGGGCACCAGCCCTACTGCCACATCTATCAGAAGCGCTTTTAGTTCTCCAGAATTTCAAGCACTTCCTGAATGGTGTCGCAGACTGAGTAGTAGTTGCCCTGCTCTTCGCTTACCATATTTTCGGCGGCAATACGTTCGAAAAAGAGGAGTAGCGGGTTCCAGAAGCCGTTCAGGTTGAGCAGGATGATGGGCTTGTGATGGTGACCAAGATGTTTCCAGGTGATCACCTCAATCAGCTCATCGAGGGTACCGAATCCGCCGGGGAGAACAAGATAGGCATCACCCCATTCGGCCAGCTTCATTTTCCGTTCGTGCATGGTTTCAACCACATGCAGTTCACTCAGTCCGTAATGGGCAACCTCCCGCTCTTCAAGAAAGCGCGGGATGATCCCTTTGACTGTTCCGCCGTTCTCCATCACAGCATCGGCAATGCAGCCCATCAGTCCAACCCGTCCTCCGCCGAAGACCAGCCCTATACCCCGTTTTGCAAATTCACGGCCAAGGTCGGCGGCGGCACTGAAATAGCTGCGGGGCGCAAGGTTACTTGAACTGCAATAGACGGTTACGGATGAGATCATGGTGTGCAGAATTTCGGGTGTGCAAATACTATGGTGAGGAAGTTCACAGGTGTGTTTTAAGCATGGTATTGGTAATACTGCCCTCAGTTGAGATATAGACGTATGTTTCCGGCTCTTGTATTTTTTTTACGTTAAGCATTGATTCTGCTCTTGTCCATAGCTCAGTTTCGCTTGCGTAATCAACTTTTTTAAAACCTTCCAGGGTAATAAACGCGCTTCTTTTGCCAAAAAGTGTTGCGCCAACAATGCAATCCCTGACGTTGATTAACTGATTCAAATTATAGCAATCCCTCACAAAAATATCATGAGAGGTAAACACACCGCCAACGATTAAATCAATATCCTGATTTTCCTGCATGTAGAGGTGTCGGCTCGACAGGTGATTGCTGAGATAGTGGTCATCACTGTCGATAAAGGTGACATAGTTGCCAAATGAGGCCTGAATACCCGCATTTCGGCTCATATTCAGTTTTTTGTTTCCGTGTTTAAGGTATCTGATATTGTCGTGCTTATGAAGCAGGGGATTGATGAGTTGAAAGGTGTCGTCCGTACTCCCATCATCAACAATGAGCAGCTCCCAATCTTCAAAATCCTGATCAAGGACGCTCTGAACCGCATTCATCAGGAGCGACGAACGGTTGAAGGTTGGCAATATCACCGATATTTCAGGCTGGCAACTGAAGCGCATAACAAGTAAAAAGTCTTATGGTTAAAACACTCCCTGATTTTTTCCCCTACAAAGTCTATAGCGCATTGACAACTGAAAACTGACAACTGATTACTGACAACTGACCACCCTCGCCGCTCTGATAGCAAAAGCGCAGACGAGCATTCCAGCAACCAGAAAGTTCTGGGCAATGGCGTTATAGCGGACGTCCATCGTCGCCGGTGATTTTACGAGAGCAAATTGCAAGAAAAATTGCGGAATAATGAGGGCCGCAACAATGATTCCATAACTGCTCTGGCCCATCATGAAGAGGTAGGCTGATGCGAGGAGCTGACCGACATTGATAAGTACGGCGGCAAGCAGTGCGGCTTTGGTTTCCCCGAAAGCAACGGGAAGCGTTCTTATACCCACCTGTCGGTCACCCTCTATTGATTTGAAGTCGTTGATGGTCATGGTGCCTGTGCTGGAGAGGGTGAAAAGCGCAGCAACAATCAGTGAAGGCTGAAGCGATGAGAGGGTAACGTTGGGGTTATAGGCGATCTCCCCGGCGATCCATGGTATGATGAGGTAGGATACGGCCACAATGATATTGCCAGCCCAGAGCCGTTTTTTCAGCTTGATTGGGTTTGCGCTGTAGAGATGTGCATTGATAATGCCAATGACAACATAAAAGCCGATGAGCGGATGGATCAGGTAGCCTGTTATAACAGAAAGAATTGACCAAAGTGAAATGAGGATCGTGGCGTTTTTGAGCGAAATAGCACCGCCGGGTATGGGGCGGTTTGGTTCATTGATTTCATCAAGATCACGGTCAAAATAGTCGTTGAGCATCTGGCAGGTTCCGCTTGCCAGCGGGCCAGTCAGCAGCATGGCGAGAAAAAATTTCATGCCTGCAACCTCCTTCCATCCAAAAGTGCCGCTTGCTACAGCTCCGCAGAGAAAGCTCCACATCACAGGAATCCAGGTAACCGGTTTAAGGAAGCGAATGATCAGTGCCAGTTTGGAAAGGTTCTCAACCGGCATTGGCCGAGCGTGAACCAGTTTTCGGACACTCAAGGGCGTTGTGAACTCGCCATGATCTGGCTGATGAGGTTCTGGACTTTTGCTGGGACGAAAATCACTCACACGTACAGACTTAAGTTTGAGAAATGCTGATAGCTCGAAAAATAACAGGTAAAACTGAAGAAAGGAATCATCGGCCATAAAAGAGCACGGTTAATGTCACAATATCCTGAAATATTCTGAAGATTTTTTTTAAACTGTGAAGAGAAGCTCGATCTTACGTTTTTAATATCGGAGAAAATCTTTTTTTGTTTCTACATAACGATTGAAAAGGGGAGAGAGGTGTTATGGTTGGTCGTCGGTTATTCAAGGATATGAAAAAAACCTTTCTTTTTCACGCCATTGCGGCCCACTTCAGCAACGGGCTGATTCCTGTGGCTGTGCTCTATCTGCTTTTGACCTTGTCAACTGGAAACGGTTATTTTGAACATACCGTTGAGCATTTGATTGTTATTGTCCTGATGGCCATTCCTGTCTCCTTCTTTTCAGGTATCCACGACTGGAAAACGAAATATCGTGCGGCTAAAGCACCAATATTTATAAACAAAATAAGACTTTCCGGTCTGCTTTTTCTGTTGTGTACCTCTACCGTTGCTCTTCGGCTCTCCATACCTGATGTGATGAGCCGCCCAGGTATCGAACACTGGCTCTATCTTGTGCTGCTTTTTTCCATGTTGCCTGTTGTGACGCTGCTTGGCCATTACGGTGGCAAACTTTCAGCCCAGTCACGACAGGCGGCCAAGCCGGTGTAAGGGTGTACGGACGTCATTACTATAAGAAAAACGAAAATTTTTTATGATCGACAGTCATGTGTTGCTGGCGTTTTTTTTGACATCGGCTCTTCTTGCCCTCTCTCCTGGCCCTGACAATCTTTTTGTTCTCGCTCAATCGGCCCAGAATGGCCGGACGGCGGGCCTTTTTGTAACACTTGGCCTCGCTACGGGGCTGATTGGCCATACGGTTGCTGTTGCGCTCGGTCTTGCCGCCATTGTGCACTCTTCGGAACTTGCCTTCGCTATTCTAAAGGGTTTGGGCGCGGCATACCTCCTCTATCTTGCGTGGCTGGCGCTTAGGGCAGGCGCTTCAGCCAGTGGGCAGGAGCGACAGCCCTCTCTCTCCAGAGGGAACCTCTACCGGCGGGGGATTGTTATGAATCTGACCAATCCCAAGGTCTCCTTCTTTTTTATGGCTTTTCTGCCACAGTTTGCCGATCCGCGTCATGGTTCGATGATGGTGCAGTTTTTCCAGCTTGGGGCTGTTTTTATCGTGGTAACTCTTCTCGTTTTTGGTGTTATCAGCCATCTTGCCGGTGGATTTGGCGACAAGTTCAGTAATTCAGCTCTTGTCCAGAAAGTGGTCAACAGGATTGCCGCAGCAGTTTTTTTCGGCCTTGCAATGAAATTGCTTTTGTCGGAGCGTTGAATCTGCACGTTTTTTGTTTCTGCATATTTTCGATTAATGATGATTTAAGAGATTATTAGTACAACCTGAGGAGCGGTCGGGCGCCCCATGGTCAATACGGTACAACTGGTCATGCAGATCAAAAATATGGACGTTTCGCATCTTCAGACTCCGAAACCAAAAATTTCTGAATCAGGGAATCTTCCGGGTTAATATCCAGCAAATTATTTTCAGAAAAATAGTTATGGATTATTTTGCTTTTTTTGGTGCAAATACGTACAATAAACCAATACAAAAATTACTCCTTCTTGTGCGTATTTATGGCGAGAATTAATTTTGAAGAAAGCCTTAGGCCTTTATCGGATTCTTGTGTTGGCGCGCCGTATCTGGTGCAACCAGTCAAGATAAGAGGCTGCTCCTTCGTGTGCTGACTCAACGTTGTGAAAGTGCTGTCGTATCGCAGGATGTGAGGCTGTATCACTCTCTGCTTTGGGGTGTTGAACAGTTTTGCTGTGTTAATAGTGGTGTGTTAATGTGCTCTATTGTTGGAAATATAATCTGATTTTGTTGTGTTTTCGGCGTTAGTTTTTGCTTTTTAGTTGCACCGAAATTTTTGTAAAAGTGGTTTTATCAGAGACCAAAAATAAAAAGCAGGCAATCTCTTGATTGAAAAACTCCTGATATCCAAGATTTTTCGCTCGTGGGAACAGCCGTTCCATACAACCCGTAAGCTCTTTGTCCCAATGCTACAACCCATAAAGCTCTTTGTTGCTCTCGTCGTTACAACGGCGACTCTTTTTCCACCCTCCCTGCGCTCGCAAACAAGGGATGATTCGTTTCAGTTTCAGGTTCCAATAAGCTCTTGTATTGTCAAGGAGAGAGGTCGTCTTGCACCCTTGATGGAAAAGGATATTGATAGGCCTGTCTCTCCGGCAAGCCTGACAAAGATACTCACCTGTATCATGGCGATTGAAAGCGGCAGACTTGAAGATGCTGTTGTGATTACAAAAGAGGCGACAATGGTTGAACCTTCAAAAGCAGGGTTTAACCAAGGTGATCGAATCAGGTTGATTGATCTGGTCAAGGCAGCATTGGTTAACTCAAGCAACGATGCTGCATTTGCTATAGCCATACATCTTTCCGGCAATGTCGATTCGTTTGTTGCAGCCATGAACTACAGGGCGCAGCGCATTGGTATGGGAAATTCAAGGTTTACCAATCCAGCAGGTTTTGACAGTGGTATCTATGCTGGTAATACCTCTACAGCAAATGATCTTTTACGTTTGACGGAATATGCCATAAGAAATCCTGTTTTTAATCAGGTCGCAAGGCTTGACGAGGCTGTTTTTATGGAGCAGACGACCCGTAAACTCTATTGCTTGAAAACCCACAACAAGCTTCTCGACAAATATCCCTATGCTGTTGGCATTAAAACTGGCTATACCAGCAGGGCGGGGAAGTGCTTGATTGCGAGGGCAGTCAAGGATAATCGGGATATTCTTCTTGTGATGCTGAATGCAAAAACAGACCGATGGAATGTTGCTGTTGATATTTTTGATACAGCATTTTCATCCAGCCAGCCAAATCCAGAGCTGTTTGGCAGGATATTTCGTGGTGATTCAGGAGCTGCAAGGTTTCCTGTTACAGCATCCGTAGCGATGGTTGACAGGAGAGAGTACCGGGGGCTGAAGTCAGGGCATAAGTCGGCGAAACACTTGATTGCCAGATTTCGAAGCGGCAGAAGTTTGAAGCATTATGCAGTATCCGATGTGAGAGTCAGCAGAAGGTCGAGGCATCATGCCGTTGCCGATGTAAGAATCAGCGGAAGGTCGAGGTATCATGCCGTAGCCGATATAAGAGTCAGCAGAAGGTCGAAGAGGCTTATGATTGCCGGAGTAACAAACAGCAGGGGTTCGAGCCGCGCTCTGCTTTCCGGGTTGAAACGAGGTCACCGGCAGAAAAATCACGACATTGTTTCATCAAAGCCAGTCAGAAAAAACAGAAGGAGGGTAGCACTTGTCTCTCCTCAAGTGATTATCAATACATTCAGCGTGTCATGATGCAGACAGTCATGCTGTAATAACCAGAGTCAACAAGGGAAAAAAATGATCAAGCATATCGTTCTATGGCGCTTGAAAGAGGTTGCGCATGGCAATGACCGACAAACCAATGCAACACTCATCAAGGAAAAGCTTACGGCGTTACAGGGAAGAATTCCCGGTATGTTGGCACTTGAGGTTGGATTTGATTTCAGCAGAACCGACAGTTCATGCGACGTTGTTTTGTACAGTGAATTTGTTGATCGTCAGGCTCTCGAAGCTTATCAGGTACATCCCGAACATGAAGGATTGAAGCCTTTTATCGGCTCGGCAACTATCGAGCGCAGGATTGCGGATTATGAGGTGTGAAAAACCAGATAAAAAAGCGGAAGGTATTTTTCCCTCCGCTTTTTTATGATCTTTGTTCTTAAGCCTGAACGATGCACTCTGCAGGGCAGACAGCAGAACAGCCTGGTGAGTCAGAGTATCCTACGCATTCGGTGCAGGTGTTTGCGTCGATCTGATAGACATCGTCTCCAGCAGAAATTGCGTTGACTGGACATTCCGGCTCGCAGGCACCGCAGTAGGTGCATTCTTCAGTAATGTAAAGTGCCATAGTGACTTCCTCGCTTAAATGGTTGTAAAAAAAAAGGAAAGAACGATTCGGGTGAACTTTGCTCAATATAGGAATTTTTTTTAGCTCAAAAAAACGTTGCGCTACTTGGGGCTTTTTTTTTTGAGTAGTAAGACTTCAGGTAGACCCTGCTCAAACCTGGATGATACAGTCGACAGGACAGACTTCGACGCAGGCCGCCTCGTTATGCCAGAAGATCTGTAGCCTTTGGTCTGTCGTTTATCGAACAAAATTATTTACAGCAATCAGTACAGAGAAATGATAAAAAATGCTTGGCGTTCTTCATTCAAAATAAGTATTTTGCCCTATAGACTGGGTGGGTCGGCCGTCACTTTTATGCGTTAAGTGTCCGATAATATTTTGTTCGTCAGTAAAAAAAACGAACACTGGACAGGTCGCCTGCAAAATATAGGCTCATTTTGCTAAGGGTTTCGGATTGACTTGTTGTTAAAAACTGATTTTACGATAACAAATAATCATGCCGTTGGACAGAATAGAACAATGGGAGGCTTCGTTAAAAAACAAAAGTGCCTTCTATAAAAGAATAAAGATCGTCCTGCTTTTATTGTCAGTGTCAGTCTTTGTTGCGTTTGTTTATTTTTCTGCTGATCTCGCCTTTTTGCTTTATTCAAACAATAACAGTATCAATAACAGGGCCATACAGGCCGCCAGGGCAGATACACGTAAAATTGATACCATGGCCAGGAGCATTGAGCAAACGGTTAATGATATTGTTATTGTTCTTGAAAAGAAGGAGTTTAATGAGAATAACCTCCTTGATGTTTTCTCTGAAAAGCGCTCCAATCTTCTCTGCCGGTATTCAATCAGCTTTGTATCTGCAACCGATTCGTCAGCGGTGTGCACTAAACTCTCGGTTCCAGGGCGTACCTGCATTAATGGTATAATGAGTATGGCGGTTGTTGGCCAATCCAATTCTTCCGCAGGATTGCCGGTTGCAGACTTGGCAGGCATGACGGATGGATGGCAAAAAGCAGCCTGGAACAAGAGTGATAAGGCTGTTCTACTGAACTACCAGCAGCGGCTTTACACAACAATGGCTTCTGGCGAAAAAAAAATGATTGGTGTGGTTTCAGCAAAAATCTCTATTGATGATTTTCAGAAGTTACTTAATTACAAAAATTTGGGGCAGTATGGCTATCGTTTTATTGTTGATGGTAATGGAGTGATTCTGGATCATCCTGACAATAATCTTGTTGTTAACAATTTTAAATTGCTTGATTATGTTAGAAATACTTATACGGAAGAGAACAGTAACGATCTGCTGCATGCATTCAAGGTAAAAACAGGTGTCAGTATCTTTGATAAAAACACACTTAACGATCAGAAAACTATTTTGCGGTTTGAACCTGTCAAATCAACAGGATGGTTTATAGGTATTGCGTTGCTTGTTGATGAACTGACCGTTTCGAATGTTTTTTTGAAACAGCAATTAATGCAATTGCTTACGGTTTTAATTTTGTTCCTGCTGCTCTCAGGGCTTTATATTATTCTTTTGTCTTCATCATTAGACATTTTTCACAAACGGCTCAAGCAATATTCATGGTTTGTTACCTGTATATTTGTAACGGGTCTGATTTGTATATGGGCTATCCATATCACAAAAGGTGCAACCTCTCCCTACGAAGATAAATGTATTACCACCTTCACTCAAATAGAGAAGTACAAGAAGGAGCAGACACAAAAGGCACAGCAGACTCAGTTTGCTGCACCACAATTTATCCAGACGGGTATTACAGTCAATTCCATTTCAGTGTCGGAACCGAATGAAATGGCTGAGGTGTATGGGACGATGTGGCAACGGATTCCGTTGGGCATTGATGCAAAGCAGGTTGGGGGTATTTTGTTTCCCGATCAGATTGAAACCAAAATGTTCGAAAGTTACCGAATGGAAGAAAATGGCTTTTTGGTCATTGGGTGGAATTTTTGTACCCGGCTTCAGCAGGATTTAAAAAGTTCTCTCTACCCGTTTGACCGGTACAAAATCAAAATCAATATGTGTCAACCCAAGAAATTTGAATCTGTTATTTTTGTGCCTGATATTGCGTCGTATAAAATTACCTCTCCGACAGCCAAGCCGCTGGTAAAAAATGGATTTTCCATTTCCGGTTGGAAGGTTAACAATACCTATTTTAATTTTGCAGAAGAATCTGATAATATCGATTATGGACGCCGTACGCTTTTGGAAAGCCCTGTCGTAAAAGACCTTTGTTTGAACATTACCATTGAGCGCGACTGGCTGAGCAGCGTTATTTCCATAATGATTCCAATATTCATTATTATGCTGATTCTGTTCTCTGGTGTTTATATGATTACGTATGATAGTGATTCAAACTCATATAGTAGTTTTGATGCCAAAGAGGCTACCGCTATTGGAACTGCCTTTACGATGTTTCTTGTTATTACAATACAGAGTGTCCGGATACAGGTTATCCCTCTGGATATCCTTTATATCGAAAAAATCTATTTCATGATTTATTTTGCAATGTTGGTTAATGTGATTTTTGTCATTGCCATTACAAATAAAAGTGGATTTCTGTTTACTTACAGGCATGGTATTTTTTACAGGTATTTGTACTGGCCATTATACACAGGTATTTTATACATTATTACGCTGGTCAGTTTTTATTAATTGGTCAGTATTTTAAGTGCTCCACAGTAATTGATTCCGTAATACAATAGCCAAGGTGCTCATTATTCAAGCGATGCTCAATACGGAATTACGGAATGACGGAATAACTTTTTGTTGATCGCTTATTATTGAAATATGATGAATCTTTTTTGTGAAGTACTTCAGTCGCCTCAAAAGTGTGCAGGCTTGCCACTTAACACAAAAAGACGAGTGTCAAGCCTGATGGTTCTTTTGTGCATGCTTTCTGCCTCTTCGCTTCAGGCGGCGCCCATTCCTGATGCCGGTAGCATTTTTCGTGATCAAAGGCCCCTGCAGGATCAGCCTCGACCACTTCCCTCTCCTGAAGAAAAAAAAAGAGAACCCTCGATAGTTGATGATGGTCTCAGGATTGCAGTAAAAGGTTTTACCTTCAGCGGTTATGAGGGTATTGTAACCGAAGCACAACTCAGGGAAAGGGTTGCATCAGCCATAGGCAAAACGCTCTCATTCCGGGAGTTACAACTTCTTGCAGAGAACATTACGGCGCTTTTTAAAGAAAAAGGTTTTTATCAGGCAAGAGCTTATCTGCCGTCGCAAGACATTACTCCGGGCATGATCCATATTGCGGTCACAGTGGTTAAAAGTGATGGACGCATTAAGATAAAGGGTGACAAAAGTGTCAGGATCAATGAGAGCCTTCTTCTTGGGATTGGTCGACCGGCCGTGAAATATGCTCAGCCCATCAACGAGCATCATCTTGAGCGCTCACTCCTGCTCATGAATGATTTACCAGGGATTATGGCAAAAGCCTCTCTTATTCCTGGAGCGGAACCCGGTACAAGCGGAGTCGAGATTGCAGTCACCGAAGGGCCACTCTTTTCGGGGGCGGTTTGGAGTGACAATCAAGGCAACCTGTATACGGGGTTATGGCGAGGTAACGCTACGCTTTCCATCAATGATCCACTCCATCAAGGCGACCAGATTTCCTTGCTTTTGACTGAATCTTCCGGCCTTGTTCAGGGGCGCGTCGGTTACAGCTTTCCTCTCCCATTAAATGGTTTCAGGGCAAACGTTGCGTATACCGGCATGCGCTACGAATTGGGTGGTGAGCTGGCCTCTCTGCAATACAAAGGAACGGGCAGCAGCATTGACGCTGGCTTAAGTTACCCGCTGCTTCGCAGCCGCACTTCCACGATGACAACGAGCCTCACCTACGGCTACAGGGCGCTTACTGACAGCTATTACGCTATCAAAATCTCCGACAAGCAACTCAATAATGCCACTTTCAGCGTCAGTGGTGATAGCTATGACCAGTTCGGCGGCGGAGGTTCTACCACATACAATCTTGGCGTTACTACCGGCACGTTGCACGAATCGATTGCCGATTTAGGCCTTACTGGCACACAGGGACGCTATACCCGTTGTAACGCTGCCCTTGCACGTATGCAACGCCTTTCAGAACAGTTTAATATCAATGTTTCAGCCACGGCTCAGGCTGCAATGAACAACCTGACTTCCAGTGAAAAGATGTCGCTCGGTGGCCCCGGCAGCGTGCGGGCCTACCCGGCCGGTGAGGCCTCTGGCGACAGCGGAGAGCTTTTTAATGCGGATTTGCGCTATGCACTTCCTTTCCCCGCCAAATGGGGCAATCTTCAGCTCGGAGCATTTTACGACGCAGGACATATTACGCTGAACCGTAACCGTTTTTCTGGTGACGTTTCAAATGCGACCGGCCTCAACAACTACTGGCTGCAAGGTGCCGGTATAGGTTTGAATGGTAGTTTTTCAGGAGGGAGCTCTCTGCGTGCAAGTTGGGCTCACGTGATTGGCGATAACCCCGGACGAAGCGAGTTCGGCAACAACTCTGACGGTCGAAGTGACAAAGATCGGCTTTGGTTGCAGTTTATGCTTTCTTTTTAATAATAGCCCAGATCCCTTCTTTTTAAATACCCTCATTTTCCCCATTGCAATTATATAAAAAGTATATATGTTATTATTGTGGTTTTATATAATACATATACCTTTTGCTGGTTAAAATACTTTTTGAAATAAAATCTGTGATCTTTTGTTGCAAAAAATGATAAAAAATGGTTTGGCTTTCATCCTTTAAAATGAGTAACTTAAATTATGGGCGGAAAGTTTTTTTTAGTATTAACTTACAGGTCTGGAAGTTATTGCAGATATTTGTATTGGCTATTAAGCGCTTTATAGTAATTGATGTTGCAATTTTATTTTATAACTTAAATACCAGAAAATCCATGAAACAGATAAGAGGCTTGATTGAGCGTGGTTTTGAGTACACGCTGTTTAATTTTCGCTTTATTGTAATGACTGCGGTTTTAGGATCGCTTGTGTCATCGGTTATTATGTTCATCAAAGGGTCGCTCTTGATTGTGGATGGGGGATATTTATTTCTTGAACAACTGCAGAGTGTTGGTCAAGCTCCAGAACTTCATCATGTTGACAGAATTGTCCCGTTATTGATTAACTCTGTTGACAATTACCTTTTTGCAACAGTGCTGCTTATTTTCAGTATGGGTCTTTATGAATTGTTCATCAGTAAAATTGATCCTGCAAGCAGAACCGCTGACTCGCGCCCAAACTGGCTGAACATTCAAACTCTTGATGATCTTAAAGGTAATATTGGCAAAGTTATCCTTATGATACTGATTGTTTCCTTTTTGGAAAAATCCTTAACCATTAGCTACGCGACACCATTGGATCTTTTATATCTGTGTATCGGAATTATTCTTGTTGCCGGTGCTCTCTATGTGACTTATCTGAGAGAAGAAAATAAAGAGCATTGAGCGCTCTGTTTTTCAATAGTCGGGGATTTGTATCATGAACAGGATATTTAACATTATCTGGTCCAACACCGAGGAGAGGTGGATTGTTGTTTCAGAAAAGGTAGAGGGGAACGGAAAGGTCCCCTCATCAACGCTTCAGAGCATTGCTGTACTTGCTGCGATGTTTGCTTTCGGCGGAACTGCTTTTGCTATTGAACCCGGTGAGCTTCCACAGGGTGGCCAGATAACCGGGGGCAATGGCTCTATCGCAGCCAGCGGTAACCAGATGACGGTCAACCAGTTGAGCCAGCAGATGATTGCCAACTGGCAAAGCTTTAATATTGGCGAAAACGCGGCCGTCCAGTTTATCCAGCCGAACAACAGCGCGGCAGTGCTGAATCGTATCAACGACCGGAACCCGTCACAGATTATGGGTTCGCTCTCGGCCAACGGTCAGGTGTTTCTGCTCAATCCATCAGGCATTATTTTCGGTAAAACCGCGCAGGTCAATGTTGGCAGCCTCGTTGCTTCGTCGCTCAACATGCTCGATAGCGACTTTCTCGCCGCAAAATACAGGTTCACCAATGGAAGCGGTGCAGGAGCTATTCTCAATCAGGGATCCATCAAGGCGGAGGACGGAGGCGTGGTTGCCTTTATAGCGCCCAGGGTCAGTAATCTTGGGAGTGTTACCGCCAACAATGGAAGCGTACTCCTCGCCGCAGGTAACCAGGTATCCGTCGACTTTAAAGGCGACGGGCTTCTCAGCTACACGGTTGATCAGGGCAGCATTGATGCGCTCGTTGAGAACAAGGGGCTTATCAAGGCCGACGGGGGAGTTGTTGTGATGACCGCCAAGGCCGCCGACGCCTTGAGGATGGCGACGGCCAGCAACACCGGCGTTATTGAGGCCCGTACCATGCAGAACAAGGGAGGGCGAATACTCCTCATTTCCGACATAGAAAATGGCCAGACCATCGTCAGCGGTACCCTCGATGCCAGTGCCCCGGATGGTAAGGGCGGGAGTATCATCGTTACCGGCAATCAAGTGGTCATCAAGGAGGGAGCTGTTCTGAATGCATCAGGAGCGACCGGTGGAGGCAACGTGCTGGTTGGTGGAAGTTGGCAGAACAGTGACTCGGCTGTGCCCCAGGCAATCAGCACGACTGTTGAACAGGGTGCCCTGCTTCAGGCAAACGCCACCGATAGTGGTAATGGCGG
>CAILXB010000278.1 GCA_903838025.1 uncultured Chlorobiaceae bacterium | reverse complement strand
CTGAGCGATACGAGGGGCCCATGCCACCTTGTCGCCCAATTTTGGAGCGCCCATGAGGCCTGTTTTATGGCAAGAAGTACAACTGGCATCATACACAACTTTACCTGCGGCGGCATTATAGGCAGCCTTGGCTTCGGCTGATCCAACGGAAACAACAAAGAGGGCACAAAGGGCTGCTGAAACAAAACGGGACATAATCGGGTTCTCCTTGACTCTTGATTTTGGTTTACGGGAAGGTTTTTTTCAGGTACAAACGACCCGTATTTTAACATTAAAACACCGTTAATCAAAATGGTGGTTTCGGCAGCACCTTTTCTCTAACACGACACTCATTTTTGTGATTGATTATACTTTTTTAAAATATGCAATCCTGTCATTTCGAGCGTCAGCGAGAAATCTTGACTCACCATCAACACTGTTTTGTCGTGACTTATGGCGTCAACGTGCAATCTGCGGTTTTCCGTTTTTAGCGAAAAAATCGTTCAGCGCCTCTCCCACCATCTGCTGGATAGACATATCCTTGTCAAGACCGATCATTTTCAGTTGCTTCAAAACATCTGCTTCAAACCAGCCAGTAATCGACTTCTTTCCCAATCGGTTCGACGGTGTTGCCGTCCGCGTTTTCTCTACTGGTTGCACGGCAGCTTTTTCGGCCGCGCCACCCTCTTTTGGACTATCTGATGCTTGCCGCAATGCTGAGGCAAGGCTTGTTTTTTTTTGCATGATTACCTTCTCCGTTCGCTGTGAATTATTTTTTAATATCAATATGGCGGCAAATCCACCGATAGACCCCCTGTACCTCCTGGGCCGCTTTTCCTGCTGGCTCATATTCAATCACACCCTGTCCAACCGTTAAGGAGTGCACAAAAGCAGCTCGCTGACCCAGATATTCAGGAATGATTTTCAGATCGTAACTTTTTATTGCTTCAAGAGCCTCCTCGGTGAGCGAGCCTCTGGGTGGAACTGAATTCAGAATAGCCACGGCTGGCTTTTTTGCCATGGCGGCAATATCGACTGACGTCGCAATGGCACGAAGATCAAGAATCGAGGGCTTGCAGGGAATTACCACTAAATCGGCAACCCTTGCCACCTGCAATGCCGCAGCGTCAGAGTGAGGCGCGGTATCAATAATAACGAGATCAGCCCCATGCTCAAGAGCGGTCTGAAGGATTGCATTAATGCGTATCGGCTGCGCTGATATAACAACAGGACTCTCTTTTGTGCGGGTGTCTTGCCACCCCATCGCACTGCCCTGAGGGTCAATATCAATAATAACGCACGAATGCCCACGGCTCTCAGCCGCGACGGCAAGGTTGATTGCCAGCGTCGTTTTGCCCGCGCCACCCTTCTGCGATATCATGGCAATTATTTTCATGGAGTCCTGAATGATTGTGTTCCTGAAGAAAAGCTGTAATGTATTTTGTAGAACATAACATCATTACACCAATATTGCAATACAGTGATCATGAAAAACAGTATTCTGCTATGATGTGAATATGTTTTTATTGAAAAACTACTATCGGTATAGAAAGCTTGATTTCATTACATAGTTACTTTGTGATGAATTGAGTTATTATTTAGTAACTCTAATAAATAAAGAAATTTAATGATCTGAATTGTCTCGGTAAAGAGGGCTTTATTTGTTTTTGATGCTGCAAGAGAGGTGCCATAAAGAGGGATGTCGCAAAAATTGTAGAAGGGTTGAAGAAAAGAGTGTTCTGATTTCTTTCCCGGGTTTTCCGGCAAAAACACTCTGCGCATTCGAAGATCTTAATCACGCAGCCTTGATAAGTCCGGGCTTCACGCACTCTTCGGATCATCCGGTAGCGCCGAGCTCTAGCTCGGCACGTTGGTTTTCGTTTATGATGTTTTGTGGTATTGTAAGTATTATTTCACTATAGAATAATTTCAATACATATTTTCATAATACAAAAAAGATTGCATTAAAGCAGTAGTGGTATTTTCTTGGGGGGGGGGAGGTAATCAAGTCGTTGGGTACAGTGATTCCTGAAAAAAAAATAGATTTTGCTGTTTTTTAAAATCACAATATTATCTATAATGAATACAATAAGCATCAAAAGATATTATTATGGCTTTAAAAGAAAGTGAACTTTCTTCAGATGAATGGGAGCTTGTCATTGGCGACCAGTTTCGGGCTCTGCGTATCCGGGCTGATCTGGAGCAGACTGAACTTGCCGCTCTGGCGTCCGTCAGTGTAGGCGCGCTGAAAAATCTTGAAGGTGGCAAGGGCTCATCGCTCAAAACAATTATCAAGGTTTCGAGAGTTCTCGGCCGGACTGACTGGCTGAACGCCTTGGCGCCCAAGGTTTCGGTCAGCCCGATGCAACTGCTGAAAGGGCAACGCAAGGACGTTGTTCGACAAAAGATCTACCGCCCCCGCAAACCGAAAATGGAGCAATAGCCGATGTACCAACCCGTGAACCTTATTGAAGTTCGTGCCTGGGACAAAACTGTTGGTGCCATTTCTCTCGATTCCGGTACCGGTTACTACGTTTTTGAATATGCACCCGCCTGGCAGACCGCAGGTCTTGAGCTTGCTCCGCTTACCATGCCGGTCAAAGAGAGCGTGCATATTTTCCCGCTGCTTCCTGAACCGACATTCCGGCGACTGCCAGCCATGCTTGCCGACGCCATACCTGACGATTTCGGTAATGCCCTGATTGACGCTTATCTGGCAAAAGCCGGTGTACAAAAACAGGCCATTACCCCGCTCGATCGGCTGGCATACATGGGCAAACGCGGTATGGGCGCGCTCGAATTCAGGCCAGTACGGGGCCCGCGTCACACAAAAACCACCGCTGTTGAAATCTCAAAACTGGTTATCAGCTCCAGAGAGGCTCTGG
>CAILXB010000277.1 GCA_903838025.1 uncultured Chlorobiaceae bacterium | reverse complement strand
TTGCCATGATTGGCATGCAGGTCTTATTCCCCTTCTGTTGAAAACCGTCTATGCCTCTCATGAGTTTTTCAAAGATGTCAAAACGGTTTTTACCGTCCATAATATTTATCGTCAGGGAATTCTTCCCCTCAAGGCATTCCAGAAGCTGCTTCCTGAAGAGGTCTGTTCCGCTTTGCATTGCAATGACGACGAGGTTAATTTGCTCTATACTGGCGTTGAACATGCCGACCTCTTGACGACGACCTCGAAACTCTATGCCGAAGAGATTGTGCATGATGGCCTGAAGACCTACGGGCTTGGCCGGGTACTTGAGGAGAATCAGGCAAAGTTTTATGGCATTGTCAATGGCATCGATATCCGGCAGTGGAACCCTTCGACGGACAAGCTCATCAAGAAACGGTACAGCAACGAGCATCGGGATGGCAAGCTTGACAACAAAAAAGCACTGCTTGAAGAGGCTGGTCTTCCCTACACCGAAGGTGTGCCTGTGGTGGGGGTGATCATCAACTTTGATGAATTTCAGGGGGCCGGGCTGCTGCAGCAGAGTCTTGAGCGGCTTGCATCTCTTGATATTCAGCTTGTTATCAGTGGCTCAGGTGACACGAAGTACGAAAAAATTTTTCAGGATTTTGCCTTGGAGCATCCTGAGCAGGTGTGCTTTCACGGCGAATATTCCGACTCCTTTTTTCACCTTGCCGTTGCGGGGCTCGATATTCTGTTGATGCCAGGCATGATTGAATCATGTGGCATGATCCAGATGTTTGCCATGAATTACGGGACGATACCGGTTGCTTATGCCGGAGGAGGAATTGTAGAAACCATCGAAGAGTGTGCTGAAGAGAGTGGTTCAGGATTCATTTTTCATGATTATACCGCCGATTCGCTGGTTGGCAAGCTTGAAGAGGCTCTTGCCAGTTTTCATGATGAGGAGAACTGGGAGCAGATTGTTACAACTGCCATGACACGCGACTTTACCTGGAAAAAATCGGCCGAAGAGTATGATCATTTGTACCGCGAACTTCTTGAACAATAGGCTTTTATGGAACAGAAAACCAGGGTGCTCTTTCTTGACAGGGATGGCACCATCAACCAGGACACCGGCTCTTACGTTTTTTTGAAAGAACAGTTGAAGCTTATTGATCGCTCGGACGAGGCTATTGCGCTTGCAAAGCGTGCCGGATTCCAGATTGTCATTGTGAGCAATCAGGCGGGTATCGCCAGAGGCATTGCTACGGTCGGGCAGGTTGAAGAGGTGAACCGTTATCTCAACGAGCTGCTTGCGCTCAAAAATGCCTGCTTTGATCGTTGTTATTATTGCCCCTTTCACCCCGAGTACCCCCATCCAGAGTATGATCGTTTTGCCGATTTCCGCAAACCTGCAACAGGGATGGTTGAATTGGCCATCAACGATTTTTTGAAAGAGGGGATCATTGTTGATCGAAGTGCTTCGTTTTTTGTTGGAGATAAAACGCTCGATGTTGAGTGTGGTCTGCGTGCCGGGCTCCGGCCTGTGCTGGTTCGTACCGGCCATAATGAAGAGGCGCTTTGCCTGACACGGAACATTATCCCCGAATTTGTGGCGGATGACCTCTATCAAGCTGTTACGGAGCATATTCTTGCTCTCTCCTAATTTGTTTTTGCTTTATTATGTCAGCATGTCAAGGTCATGCTGACACTTTATCTGCATATTCCCTTCTGCAAGGCGCGCTGCTCCTACTGTGATTTTTATCTGGTGACGGGAGGGGAGCAGATCGCCGCTTTTTTCAGCGCACTCTCTCTCGAAACCGCATCCCGGTCGGAGGAGCTGAAAGGGCAAATTATCAGCGCTATTCATGTTGGTGGAGGTACTCCGTCGATGGTGCCTGTGCGCTTCCTTGCTGGATGGCTTGAGGAACTTTCTGCCCTTTGCAGCTTTGCTCCTGATCTTGAGATAGCCCTTGAGGCTAATCCTGAAGATCTCAGCCTCAAAAGAATGGATGAACTCAGGGCGGCGGGGATAACGAGGCTCAGTATAGGAGTGCAGTCGTTTATCACAGAAAAGCTCCATGCGCTTGGCCGGGCGCACACGGCTCTTCAGGCGAGCCGGGTAACCGCCGACGCACTCCAGCGGTTTGAGTCGGTAAGCGTTGACCTCATCTGCGGGGTTCCCGGAGAGAATCGTTCACTTTGGGAGGCCGATCTGCATGAAGCGCTGGCACTGCACCCCCACCATCTTTCGCTTTATATGCTCTCGGTTGAGCCAAAAACCATCCTTCACCGCCAAGTCGCCAAGGGTCTCGTTATCGTTCCGGATGATGCCCTGCAGGCTTCTCTCTATGAAGATGCACAGCGTGCGTTGTCGCTTCAGGGGTATAGCCAGTACGAGGTCTCCAATTTCTCTCTGCCAGGCCACCATTCCCGCTACAACCTTGCTACATGGAAGCGGGAGCCTTACCTTGGCTTTGGCCCTTCTGCGCACAGCTTTCTTGTTTCGCCGCAAATGGAGCTTCGTATGGCAAACGTTTTGAGCCTTACACGATATATTGCAGCCCCTGCCGCCGCAATCACTTTTCGTGAAGAGCTTTCGGCTGAAGAGCGCTTTACCGAAGAGGTATTTCTTACACTTCGAATAAACAGCGGTCTGGATGTTGACTTTTTGCGAAAAGGAAATAAATTAGGTCACACCCTTTCTCCAGCCATTGCCCGATTTGCAGAGAAGGGATGGATTGAGCGGCAGGAGGGGCGTCTTTATTTAACCCAGAAAGGTTTTTTGTTTGCCGATCTCATTGCCGAAGAGTTTATTTTCGGGTAACCCAATACTTCTGAGCACGTTTCATCTATGACACACCGGACGATTAACCGCACGCTTGCTGCCGTTCTCTTTTTTGTCGCCGAAATATTATATCTCCGCACTATGGCCCCTACCTTCTCGTTTTGGGATTGCGGGGAGTTTATTGCTACAGCCTATACCCTCGGGATTCCTCATCCTCCCGGATCGCCGTTTTTTTTGCTGCTCGGGCGTCTTTTTTCGATGGTTCCTTTTTTCAGTGATATCGGCGCCAGGGTCAACCTCATCAGTACCCTTGCAAGTGCTGCAACCATTATGTTGACCTACCTCATCACGGTTCGGTTGATCGAAATGTACCGCAAGCGTGATGCTGACCTCTGGAGTCCTGCTGAGAGGGTTTCGGCCTACGGTGGTGCTGTGGTTGGTGCACTTGCCCTTGCTTTATCCGACAGTTTCTGGTTTAACGCTGTTGAGGCGGAGGTTTACGCACTCTCGTCACTCTTTACAGCCCTGATTTTCTGGCTTCTTCTCAGTTGGTACGAAGAGGAGCCCAAAGCTGGCAACGAACGGTGGCTGCTGCTCGTTATGTACATTATCGGCCTTTCGATTGGCGTGCACCTGCTCAGCCTGCTTGCCGTTTTTGCCGTCGCACTTGCTTATTATTTTAAAAAGTATCCGGTTACCGTTCTATCGTTCGCCCTGCTCATTCTTGCCTCGTCGGGCCTCTTTTTCCTGATTTATATCGGCATTATCAAGGGCCTTCCGCTGCTGCTGCAACATACCTCGTGGTGGGGATTTCTTCTCTTTCTCACCTTGCTTGGCACGGCTATCTGGTATTCGCACATCCATCGCCGTGCGCTTATGAACACCCTTTTGATGTCGCTTTTTCTCATTATTATCGGTTATACCTCCTACGGTATGATCTTCGTAAGGGCGCAGGCAGGGCCGCCCATCAATGAAAATAATCCCTCATCGTCAGAGAGTTTTGTTTCCTACCTCAACCGCGATCAGTACGGTGATATGCCACTTTGGCCGAGACGATGGTCGCCCGAGCCGGTACATCAGTACTTTTATCAGCATTATTCGAGTGATCTCGACTATTTTGTCACTTACCAGATGAAGAAGATGTACTTCCGCTATTTCGGCTGGCAGTTCATCGGTCGTGAGCACGATATGGAAGGAGCCGGAGTTGACTGGTCGGTGCTTTGGGGTATTCCTTTCCTTGTGGGGCTGGTTGGAGCAATCACCCAGTTCAGGCGAGAGTGGAAGATGGGGCTGGTTGTGACTACTCTTTTTGTGTTGTCCGGGGTAGCGCTTGTTATCTATCTTAACCAGACAGAACCTCAGCCGCGAGAGCGGGATTACAGTTATGTGGGCAGTTTTTTTGCCTTTGCTCTCTGGATCGGGATAGGGGTTGAAAGTATTTGGCAATGGCTTGCGTCAAGACTGAAGCTTGCCGGTAGCCGAAATCAGATGATTCTTGCGGCCTTGATTGTCGCTACCGGCCTCCTTTTTATCAATGGGAGAATGCTGTGGGCCAACTACAGGGTTCATGACCGGTCGGGCAACTATGTGCCGTGGGATTGGGCATGGAATTTGCTTCAGAGCTGTGAAAAAGATGCCATTCTCTTTACCAACGGCGACAACGACACCTTTCCCTTGTGGTACCTGCAGGAGGTTGAGCGCATCAGAACCGATGTTCGAGTGGTTAATCTCAGCCTTGCCAATACCGGATGGTATCTCGATCAGTTGAAAAACAGCTCTCCCCGTGGGGCAAAACCGCTCGGATTTACGATGAGTGACGGCGAGATTGCTGATATTACCTACGTACCCATTGACTCTGTTGATGCCGAGATACCCTCATCTGCTGCCCGTCAACAGCTTTTGCGTGAGAGCCATCTTCATGGTGTTTCGCTCCCTTCTGAACCGGTCAATACCATACAATGGCTTCTGAAGCCCGGCCTCACCTACGGTGGCCAGGGTTATCTTCGTCCGCAGGATATTGCGGTCTATGATATTGTCATGAATAACTTTGCCCTGCGCCCGATCTACTTTGCCCTCACAGTTGATCCCGAAAGCATGATTGGCCTTGAAAGTTATTTGCGTCTCGATGGGCTTGCCTACAAAGTAGTACCTCTTAAAAGTGCCGATCCAATGAGCTATGTCGATTCTGCGCTTCTTTATAAAAATCTTCTTCATCTTTTCCGGTATCGTAACCTCAACAATCCGCAGGTTAATCTCGAAGAGACCTCAAGAAGGCTTTGCGGTAACTATACGCCGCTTTTTGTCCGTCTTGCCCTTGATTTGGCTGCTGAGCCAGAAGGAGTTCTTGCAATACATGACGCATCGGGCGTAGAGCGGAGTGTGCGTCGGGGAACCCTTGCGCTGCAGGTACTCGATACCTCAGCCAGGCTTCTGCCTCTGGCGCAATATCCCCTTAATCCCGAACTTGCCGGTTCGGTCATTGCTCTTTATGTCCGACTTGGTGAAAAGCAAAAAACCTCTGGGTATATTGACTATCTTGAAAAATTAAGCATTCATGCATCTCTGGCCACTGACCCTCGCCTCTATTACGTTCTTGCACGGGCGTACCGCGATGTTGGCAGGATGGAGGATGCGAAACGCATTATTGCTTCGCTTGCCAAGGAGTTGAAACAACCAAGGCTGATCGACGATTTTGAAACAATGAAGTAATAAAAACTATGCAAAGTACTATTCATCCAACAGCCGTGATTGGTCAGAGTGCCATTCTTGGAGAGGGTGTTACTGTCGGGCCCTACACGATTATCGAGGACGATGTCGAAATTGGTGATGGCACGGTGGTTTGGCCCCATGTCCATATTGCCTCAGGTGCACGAATCGGCCGCGACTGCAAAATTCATTCTGGCGCGGTGCTTGCCACTGAGCCACAGGATCTCAAATTTTCTGGCGAGAAGACTTGGCTTTACGTTGGCGACAGGACGGTCATCAGGGAGTGTGTTACCCTTAACCGGGGCACAAAGGCGAGCGGAAAAACTGTCGTTGGCTCTGATAATCTCATCATGGCCTATGTTCACGCCGGGCATGATTGCGTGATCGGAAATCACGTGGTTATCGCTAATTCCGTTCAGTTTGGCGGCCATTGTGAGGTTGGCGATTATGCCGTTATCGGAGGGCTGACGGGTGTGCATCAGTTTGTCCGCATTGGTCGTTTCTCCATGGTTGGGGGAATTGCGAGGGCCTCGCTTGACGTGCCGCCCTTTGTCATGGCTGGAGGGCACGACTCTTTTCGCTACGAGGGGCTTAACGCCATTGGTCTGAAACGCCGGGGCTTTACCTCCGAAAAGATAACTCTCATCAGAGATGCCTACAGGATTCTTTTTCAGTCAGGGCTTTTACTGGCCAATGCTCTTGAAAAGGTGAAATCGGAGCTTTCTCAGGAACCGGAAATTCTTGAGAATCTAGACATTTTTGCATCGGGAACCCATGGGCGGAAATTTATAAAGCCATACAAGAAATGATTATAATAGAGAGGGTTATATGATGCGATGGGCAATTGGCATAGATCTCGGGGGTACGGCCATCAAGGCTGCGGTTGTTTGCGAAGAGAGAGGAGTTTTGATTGACCGCACTCTTCTTACCGAGACAGTATCAGGTCAGGCAGGGATTGTTGGACAGCTTGCGGCAGTTGTGGCCGATCTTTACAACCTTGCCTGCGAGATGCTTGACCCTGTTGATTTCGCTGGTGTTGGAGTGGGGGCGCCCGGGGCGGTTGATGCCCAGAAAGGAGTGTTAAGCTATCCGCCAAACCTTCCTGGCTGGGGCGTCGTCCCCTTGCGTGACGAACTGCAGAATCAGTTGCTCGAAAAAGAGAAACTTTTGATGCCAGTTTTTCTTGACAATGATGCCAATGCAGCGGCCTTCGGAGAAGCGTTTTATGGTGCCGGGCGACAGTTTCAGGATTTTTTTATGGTGACCCTTGGTACCGGTGTAGGAGGCGGCATTATTCTGAACAGGAAACTCTATCGCGGTACTCATGGCACTGCGGGCGAGGTAGGCTTTATGATCATTAATTTTGAGGCAACAACGCTTCATGCAGGAATACGCGGCACCCTCGAAAGTTTTATTGGTAAAAAGGGAATTGTCGATCTTGCACTCCGGATGATTGCGGCACATCCCTCTGGTTCTGCTGTTAGCAAACTGTGCAACAATGATCTTACAAAGCTTTCACCGATTCATCTTGAACGTGCAGCACTTGAGGGCGACGCGCTTTCTCTGGCTCTCTGGCATCGGGTTGGTTCAATTCTCGGCGTAGGGCTTGCCAATGTTGCTGCTCTCATGGATATCAGAAAATTGGTGATCGGCGGAGGAATTGCTGCAGCAGGAGCGCTCATGTTTGTTCCAGCCCTCGATCAGCTTCGGTGCTCCACTCTTCCCTCTATGCATGAAGGGCTTGAACTGGTACCGGCACTTCTTGGCAACCAGGCGGGAATTTATGGCGCAGCGGCCCTCTGTTTTGGCGAACCATAACGAGTGTCATCCATGCGAGAACACCTGCTTCATATCCTCTTTCCCCATGTTTGTCTGCTCTGTCGCAAACTGCTTCTTCCAGGCGAAGAGCACTGCTGCAGCGCCTGCCGGGCTCAATTTGATCCCTTCGGCAGCCCGCAGGCGGCAGAAGAGCTGTTGCGCAGTACCATTGTTTCCCATTTTGGTGAAAGTTTCCCTTTTGAGCGAGGTTGGTGTCGCTACCAGTTCCACCGAAAGAGCCCGCTGCAGCAGGTACTTCACTCCATGAAGTATGAGGGGCTTTTCACTCTTGGAAAAAGTTTTGGCCGTCAATTGGGCGAGTGGATGGTGAGCGAAGGGGGGGTAGACGATATCGAGTGCATTGTGCCAGTTCCGCTCCACCCGTTGAAAAAAATTGAGCGCTCTTATAACCAGTCCGAAAAAATTGCTGAAGGTATCGCCCAATCGCTGCAAAAACCCTTGCGGCGAGAGCTTCTGGCCAGAAAACGGTACACGGTATCGCAGACCGGACTCTCTGCTCAGGAACGGAAAAAAAATATTGAGGGAGCATTTCAGGTTGCAAAAGGTGTGGCCGGGCGTCATCTGCTTCTGGTTGATGATGTTATTACCACTGGAGCAACCCTGGCGGCAGCCGCATCGGCCCTGCGTCAGGCAGGGGTCAAAAAAATCTCTCTTGCCGCTGTAGCTTTAGCCATCAAAGAGTGAACACCCTATGGAACTCTTTTATACCTCAACCGATAATATTGCTCTTGAGAGCGGGAAACTTTTTATAGATAGTGATGAGTTTCATCACCTCGTGCGAGTTCTGAGGAAAAAAACAGGAGAAGAGATTCTTGTCACCGATGGCAAGGGTTTGCGCTGCGAGGCCAGAATAACGGAGATTGGCAAAGCCACCTTGGGGTGTGATATTCTGACCCACAGCCGGGTTGAGCGGCCAACAACAGAGGTAAGCGTTGCTCTCTCCCTGCTCAAGGCACCACAACGCTTCGACCTCTTTCTGGAAAAGGCCACTGAGCTTGGAGTAACGGCCATCATCCCCATGATTACTGCCCGGACACTCTCCCAGCCATCAAG
>CAILXB010000276.1 GCA_903838025.1 uncultured Chlorobiaceae bacterium | reverse complement strand
CGGCATGTTGTACCTCCTGTTCCATGTGCGTACCTCCTCCTGAATTGTGTTTATGATGTATTGTATTCGTTATTTTTAAAAAAATTGCCTTTTTTAAACAAACAATACCGCCCTGAGCACTAATGACCCTCAATTCAAACCAAAGGAGGAGAGGTGTGGTTGCTCGTACATCGTTATGGGCCAACTCGCAAACAGTACTTGCCTTGTTAAAAATGCAACCTTTTGCAGTATAATAAACAATAAAAGGCAATCAAAATAGATCTGTCGAAAAACAATCATCAGCACCATCACTTCTGCACCTTCAGTCCGAATGCCCTTGATGCAGAAATCTATACCCATGCACATCTCAAAAAATCCATTTTTTATCAGACGCAACGGTTTTTGATGGTCTGTTTATTCGAAAGGATATATATATTCGAAGTATGTGCTGAAAAATAGAGGGATTTAATGTTGTTCCAAACGTAAGGGCTTTTATCCACCCATAATCCAATCATCATGGAACCTATCCTTATCAATGACTACTGCTTCAAAAGGGTCTACTTCTGGATGCAGTATACGCCTCAAGATCTGAGTTTTACAGAAATTGCCATGGATGTTTATTATCCGAAAAACCGGAAAGCGAATGGTCTTGTGATGTTCAATCATGGGTTCATGATCGGTCCCGATCTCTTCTATCTTCCAAAACGACTGCTTGCAGGCTTTTTCAGCAATGAGCCGCCTCCCTTGTTTGCCAGCTACCCCTCCTTCTACTACAACTACACTTCTGCAATTAGAGAAAAGAACTGGGCTATGGCTTTTGTGACTTCAACACACAAGCAAAATGAATTCACTCCAACAACCGATTTCGGCGGCAATCCGAGAGTTGGGCAGGAAGCCTTTCTTGCAGCATCTTATCTTATCTGTTTCGGAGCCACCAGCACCTTCTACAATGCAAGCCGATCAAAGCAGTTTCAGTTCATGAACTCCAACAATGTCATTTTTGCCGGCCACTCTGTCGGGGGAGCGCATGCACAGGTGGCTGCAACTGGATTTGACAACCTCCAGGCAATAGGAGAAGAGTCAAAACAGAACTTTGACCCCATCGTCTACGACAGAGTTGCCTTTCCAAGAGTGACCGACAAGCTCTCGAAATGGGGGCCGGAAAACCAGGCGAAACCCGTCGGCGTTGTTCAACTCTCGCCCGTCGATATGAAAAATCCGCTTTTTGGCGGCATGGAAGCTTACCGAAAAAAACTGGCGACCATACCAATACCGAACCTGATGGTTGTTGGGCAGTGCGATTGTGCCTGTCTTGATACATCACAGCCTGCGGCATGGTCCCCCGACTCTTCAGTTGTCACCGAGTACAGCCAGATGGCTCCTGCAAAGAGTGATTCATGGGCAACCGTCGCCAACGTTGAAAAAGGCAGCCATTGCGGATACCTGACTGAGCCCAATGATCTCTGCTCCATGGCCGACAGCGGCTCGTCGTGTAAACGCTGTCCGGGTGTTGATAAATATAAACCTGTCGGCAAGGAGAGCGAATTCACCGCAGAGCTTTTCCGGCGCTTTATCGACATTTATCCCAATAATTCAGGATTTACAGCAGCACGTCAGGATTGGTTGGGCAGCAGTTGCCTGAAATGGCTCAACAACAAAAATCCGGCAGACACCGCCATCAACCTTGTGCCATTCAGCGAGGGGAAATACGTTCATCACGTGTAGCAAGGCTGGCACGAACCCCTTCAGCCGCCTGCAACACAAAGACCCGGTCTTCAAAAAGATAGCCCGGGTCTCTGTTTTCATGATTGTTCTCTGGCGGTTACGAGCACCCCGTAGTCATACCACAATCGTCGCACACCTTGCAGGTTCCGTTCTGCTTGACGCGCATGGAACCACAATTTTCGCACTGCTCGCCGGTATATCCCTGAACTTTGGCCTGATAGACCTGGCTTTTGCGGGTTGCGGAGCGCTCCGGCTCAACATGCAAGGCGAGTGAGGGCTCAACGACCTGAGCGTGGCCATTCTCACCGTTGCTCTCAACCACTTCGTCCACGGCCTTGACATGCACAAAATCCTTGCGGCCCAGATAGTCGTAGCCGATAGAGCGGAAAACGTAGTCAAGAATGGAGGTGGAGTTCTTGATAACATTGTGCCCCTGAACTGCACCAGCAGGCTCAAAGCGGGTAAAGGTGAAGCTGTCGACCAGCTCTTCGAGTGGCATACCATATTGCAACGCCTTGGAGGCGAGCACGGCAAAACAGTTCAGCAGCCCCTTGAACGAGGCTCCCTCCTTGTACATGTCGATAAAGACCTCACCAAGAGAGCCATCGTCGTACTCCCCTGTCCGGAGAAAGACCTTGTGGCCGCCGACGTGAGCTTCACGGATATAACCCTTCCGCCGTTTCGGCAGCATCCTGCGCTCGGAGCGGTGGTAGACCCGCTCAACAATGCGCTCCTGAACCTCCCGAGGCCCCTTGGTTTCGTCAAGGCTCTCCTCTGTTCCAAGCATGATGATCTCGTCGAGATCCTGCAAGCTCGAACTATTGAGCGGCTGGGAGAGCTTCGATCCATCACGGTAGATGGTGATTGCCTTAACCATCTGGAGCCAGGCGGCCTGAAAAACTTCACCGATTTCGATGGTGGTGGCGGAACCCGGCATATTGACCGTCTTGGAGATTGCGCCTGAAATAAAGGGCTGTACGGAGGACATCATGCGGACATGGGCCATGTGCTTGATGTAGCGAAGCCCTTTGCGACCACAGCGGCTGGCGCAATCGAAGACCGGCAGATGCTCCAGCTTCAAGTGGGGCGCACCCTCAATGGTCATAGTACCGCAAACATAGTCATTGGCCAGCTCGGCATCCCGCTCCGTAGCGCCAAGCGCCTGCAGCATGTCAAAATCGGGGTCGTTGAGCTGCTCTTCGGTGAAGCCAAGCGCGGCACAGAAATCTTCGCCAAGAATCCACTTGTTAAAGGCAAAACGGATATCAAAGACGGTTTCCAACTGCGATTCAACAACTTCAATCTTGTCGTCCGGGAAACCACGACTCTTGAGCCATGAGCGGTTGATTGAGGGAGCACCGGAAAGGGTGCCGTGACCTTTGCAATAGTGTTCAATATCGTCAATCTGCGCCGCGCTGTACCCAAGCCTCTCAAGCGCCTTGTGCACCGACTGGTTGACAATCTTGAAATAGCCCCCGCCCGCAAGTTTCTTGAACTTGACAATGGCAAATTCAGGCTCAATACCGGTAGTATCGCAATCCATCACAAGCCCAATGGTGCCGGTAGGCGCAATAACACTCACCTGAGCATTGCGGAATCCGTACTGAGTGCCCCTCTCCAGCGCCTCATCCCACACCTTTCCAGCCGCTTCAAAAAGCTCACTCGGGCAATACTCCGAATCAATCCCGCGAGGCTTGACCGATAGCCCCTCGTACTCCTCTTCCGACATATTCTTTGCCGCCCGGCGATGGTTGCGGATAACGCGCAGCATCTCCTCACGGTTTGCCTCATGGCCAGCGAAGGTGCCGAGATCGCGTGCCATCTCCGCCGAAGTAACATACGCCTGACCGGTCATCACCGCAGAAATTGCTCCCGCAAGAGCAAGCGCCTTGGGCGAATCGTAGGGAATACCGAAAACCATCAGCACTGTGCCGAGATTGGCAAAGCCGAGGCCGAGGGTTCTGAACTCGTAACTGAGCCGGGCAATCTCCTTTGAAGGAAAATGGGCCATCAGCACGGAAATTTCAAGCACAATAGTCCAGAGGCTCGAAGCGTGCTGCAACTCCCTCACCTTCATCTTGCCCGAAGCCTCATCAATGAAATGAATCAGGTTAAGGCTGGCCAGATTGCAGGCGGTGTCGTCGAGGAACATGTATTCCGAACAGGGGTTACTCGCGTTGATGCGTCCACTCTTGGGGCAGGTGTGCCACTCGTTGATGGTGGTATCGAACTGCAAACCGGGATCGGCACACTTCCATGCGCTGAGCAAAATTTTCTCCCACAAGTCACGCGCCTTGACCACCCTTGCGGTCTTGCCGGTTGTGCGCTCACGAAGTGGCCATACATCATCATTTTCGACAGCCTTCATGAACTCGTTGGTCATGCGGACGGTATTGTTCGAATTCTGCCCGCCAACGGTCTGATAGGCTTCCGACTCGTAATTGGAGTTATACTCTTCAAAATCAAGCGAGGTGTAGCCCTGCTCAACAAGGGCAAGCACACGGAGAATATAGCTCATCGGCACCGCACGGCTGAGCGCATTCTGTATCAGACGGTGCAGACGGGGGTTCGTCTTGCGGTCGGCGCCATTGGCAAGCGCCTCTTCAACAATTGCCTGAAGAAAACGGGAGCAGATTCTCGAACCGGCCACCAGCGAGGCCACCTTGTCTTCCTCCTTCGCCTTCCACTCAATAAATTTTTCAACATCAGGATGGTCGATATCGACAATGACCATCTTGGCTGCACGGCGTGTGGTTCCGCCCGACTTGATGGCGCCCGCTGCCGAATCAAAGATCTTCAAAAAACTCATCAGACCCGACGAACTGCCGCCACCGCTCAACTTCTCCCCACCTGAACGGAGGTTGGAATAGTTGGTGCCCGAGCCACTGCCAAACTTGAAAACCCGCGCCTCACGAATGGCGAGATCAAAAATCCCCCCCTCATTGACCAGATCGTCACTGACCGACTGAATAAAACAGGCATGGGCCTGGGGGCGCCCGTAAGCATCCTCCGACTCCTTTACCTCCCCGCTCTCGGGGTCAACATAAAAATGGCCCTGGGCTGGCCCGGTAGTGCCATAAGCGAAATTAAGCCCCGTATTGAACCACTGCGGCGAGTTGGGAGCGGCCATCTGCTTGAGCATCATAAAGGCCACCTCATCATAAAAGGCCACAGCATCATCCGGCGTATCGAAATAACGGTTCTTTTCACCCCAATCCTTCCAGCAACCTGCCATACGATGCACCACCTGGCGAATCGAATGCTCACTGCCGGTTACCACCTTGCCCTCGCTGTCAGTCACGGCAGTTCCCTTTTCATCATAGAGGGGAATACCTGTTTTGCGGAAATACTTCTGGGCAAGAATGTCTGCCGCCACCTGCGACCACTGCTTCGGCACCTCGATATTATTCATTTCAAAGACCTTCGAGCCATCAGGAT
>CAILXB010000275.1 GCA_903838025.1 uncultured Chlorobiaceae bacterium | reverse complement strand
GGATAATTTATTTTGAAAACAACAGATACGCTTGCGAAACATCCTGCCAAGAGACAAGGTACGGTAAAATTAACCCTCCAGGAAATGCACACTTACAAGCAGATACATCTACACCACCCGATCAAGCACTGCAACAATGCGCCCGGCGGCGGCTCCGTCCCATTTTTCGGGGATTTTTGAGCGGCTGGTGATGTGC
This sequence comes from uncultured Chlorobiaceae bacterium, assembly GCA_903838025.1. Taxonomy (GTDB): domain Bacteria; phylum Bacteroidota; class Chlorobiia; order Chlorobiales; family Chlorobiaceae; genus Chlorobium. The sequence goes on along the minus strand of CAILXB010000275.1, from coordinate 4,294 downwards.
TTGTACGTGCCGGGATGGAGGATGTCGTGGATACGGCTCCTGATCTCCTCTTCATCGAGGCTGACAAGGGCGTTGGTGCCAATTTCAATGGTGGCGGGGCGGGCGGAGCTCTCCATGATGGTGAGGCAGGGCACATTCATGACGGTGGCTTCCGACTGCATCTCTTCAATGTCGGTGAGGAGCAGCAGGGAGTCGCGAAGCAACTTCAACATCGTGGCGTGCTGCGGGGGCTCAATCATCTTCACTCCCTCCATTGCACTGAAGGCTTCACCCATGCCATGCTGCTGCAACAGGACATCAAGCCCGGCAACGAGCGGGATGACGACGGTGATGTTATTGGAAATCTCTTTGAGCAGCCGCAGCATCATTTCGAGCGACTCTTTCGCAGCAAAACGGCCTGCTGGATCAAGGAGCAGGAGTGCATATTTTTTGGGTTTGACTTCCGGAACCGGCAGTGCCTCGGAGTTGCCCGACTCTTCCATCAAACCGACGAGGCTGTCGATGAGCAGATTCCCTGCAAAAAAAACCTTTTCGTCGGCGACCCCTTCGTTGATGAGGTTATATTCGCCACTGTGTTCGCTGACAAAGTGAAAGTCGGCCATGGCGTCAATAACGACGCGGTTGACCTCTTCGGCGTCAGAGCGCTCGTAGCTCCGCAACCCCGCGTCAACAGCGGCAATGGAAATACCGAGTTTTGCTGCCGTGACGGCAGCTCCAAAAGCTGCATTGTCGGAGCCACAGACCAGCACGAAATCGGGTTTGTCGCTGAGCATGATCTTTTCCATACCGGTCATGGCGGCGGCAAGCTGTTCAACAGGTGTGCCATCCGGCAAGGTGAGGGTGTGGCTCGCTTCGCCAAGACCAAAGCTTGTGGCCAGATCGCGGCTGATAGGCTCAGCGCCTTGGGGAACGGCAAGCACCACTACTGGGTGATATACTTTTTTGTTTTTCAGGGCCTTATAGAGCGGGGCAAGCAGAAGAGTGCCAGGCTTACCACCGGCGACCAAAAGTAATTTTTTCACAGTCAAAACAAAGCTTTGTTACATTATGGAGAAAGTTCTTTCAGGAACAGCCCTGAACAAGTTTAAACGAACCACTCACGACACTTCAAGCCCGGTGTCAGGAAAAACAGATTACCTCAATGAGAACCGTTTTTTCACGACCGCTCTTCACCGCTTTTCTGCTGCTTTTTCTGGCGGCATCTGCCACTGTTCCAATTCATAATACATTGCTTGCGGAACAAAAGAAAATTATTCTCAACCATGCCGACACCATCGAAGGGAGCCAGGAGGGTGAGGGCTACCAATCAGTTATCGGCAATGTGGAGTTTCAGGATGGCACCATGACCCTCCAATGCGACCGGGCCACCAGTTATGAGGGTGAGCACAAAATTGTGCTAAGCGGCAACATTGTTCTTACCGACAATACCTTTGCAATTTATGGCGACAGCGGCATCTACTTCACGGACAAACAGAATGGTGAAATAAACGGCAACGTCAGGGGGCGGATGCTCGACAACTCCCTCTTCGGCAAGTCACGCCGGGCGGTGATCAACAAGGCAAAAAATGAGGTCTGGCTCTACGACGATGCAATTGCCTGGTATAAAAAGCAGCAGCAGATCAGCGGAGATATCATTTTGATCCATTTCACGGAATCCGGGAACAAGCAAAAGCAAAATATTGATGAAATAGAGGTGCACAACAACGCCTTTTTTGCCTCTGCCGATACACTCTCTCGCTCTCCGATTGTCTATGACCAGTTCAGCGGCAAGAAAATGGTCATCCGTATCAAGGAGGGGAAAATAATAGCAGGGATAACATTGACCGGTCAGGCTGAGAGCCTCTATCACCTCTATAATGAAAAACGGGAGTCATCAGGCATCAACTATTCGAGCGGGGATACGATCAGAATGTTTTTTGTCGACGGTACCCTCGCCAGTGTCAAGGTAACCGGCAATGTTGAGGGAAAGCAGTACCCCAAAAGTTTCAGGGGGAACAAAAAAATCAACCTGCCAAAATTTATTTGGAGAGAGCGGGAGAATCCCTTCAAAACGCAGAAAAGCCTTCCTTGAGCGAGAGGAAGGCTTTTCTCAAAATCGGGTTACAGCTTGCAACTGCGGCAAGGGCAAGTATACTCCCCTGCAATCCGCTCCTTTATTTGGCCATGGGGCAACTTCCACCGGAACAAGCACCGGTTGAGCAAGGGCTTGGTGCCGCAGGAGCCGCCGCTGGGGCTGGCTTGCTGCTCCCATAGTCTGTTTTATAAAAGCCGGAGCCTTTGAGCACAAATCCGCCAGCGCTGATGACCCGCTCAAAACCCTCGGTTTCACATTTTGGACAATGCGTCAGGGAGTTTTCACTTATTTTCTGGACTATTTCAAGCTCATTTCCGCAGTTGTTACAACGATACTGATAGGTAGGCATCTCTCTATTTCTCCTTGATTAATCGCTTGCTGACGGCAACTTTTGACCGTCACTGTTTTGTTGAAAAAAAGTTCATGGGCCTTAAAAAAGCGCCGTTTTTGTATATAGTGATATTTGCAGGAATATTAAAACCCTCTGCCGTGATCGTCAAAACCCGGGCCGTAATACTACGGGAAATAAAATACCGCGACCAGTCAAAAATCTGCTCCCTCTACACCCGCGATTTCGGCAAAATGTCGGTGATCATCAAGGGGGCTCGCAATCCAAAAAACAGACTCTCGAGCCTCTTCAACGCGGGCAACGTGGTCGATCTGGTTCTCTATAAAAAAAGCAGCCGGGACATTCAACTCGTCAGTGATGGAAACCTTGTTTTAAGCCCGATGGTTCCCGAACCGGATTTGGAGCGCTTTGCCATCCTCTACCGCATCATCGACTTTGTGCGCCACACAACCCAGAACGACGAAAAAAACCTGCCGCTCTTTACCCTGCTGGCAGGAACCCTTGAGCAGCTTTACCATACCACACTCAATTTCGAGCAGCTCTATGCCTGGTTCCTCTTGCGCTTTGTCTCCCTGCTTGGCTTCCAGCCCTCGCTGGGTCGATGCGTCTTCAGCGGCGAGGAACTGCTTCCTGCCATCAGGGCGCAGAATCTGACCGAGCTCTATTTTGTGATGAACCCCGGCGGGCTTGCCTTGCCCTCAGCACCAGATCCCGCTATGGCAAAAAAACGGCTCATTCCGGTGCGCCTTGCCATGCTGATGAATGCGCTGGCGGCAACGCGCCATCCCTCCGGCGACTCCATCAAGGCCGAGCGCGGCGAGATTGAAATAATCTGGAACCTGCTTCAGGAGTATTGCTCGCTCCATCTGGAACATGCCCGGGGGCGCAAAAACCTCACCATCATCTCACAAATCCTCCTCAAATAACAGCTCCAGCTCTTTTTGGAGTTTTATATCTTGCGGACTATTTCTATCTTGAGCAAGCCTTTTCTTACTCTTATAACGTCCTCTCCAATCAATAAAACAGCATAGTCCGACATGTCGAAACTCGCCAAATCTGCTGAACTCTTTGAGAAAGCAAAGAAGTTTATTCCCGGTGGTGTAAACTCTCCGGTACGCGCCTTCAAATCCGTTGGAGGAACTCCTGTCTACATGGCCAAGGGGTCGGGAGCATACATGACCGACGTTGACGGCAACACTTACCTCGACTATGTCGGCTCGTGGGGCCCTTTCATTCTTGGAAGCATGCACCCTCGCATCACGGCTGCGCTTGAGTATACCCTGAAAAATATCGGCACAAGCTTTGGTACCCCGATTGAGATGGAGATCGAAATTGCCGAGCTCCTCTGCAAAATCGTCCCCTCGCTTGAAATGGTGCGCATGGTCAACAGCGGAACAGAGGCAACCATGTCGGCGGTCCGTCTCGCACGAGGCTACACCGGTCGCGACAAAATTATCAAATTTGAGGGGTGCTACCACGGCCACGGCGACAGCTTCCTCATCAAGGCTGGTTCCGGCGCACTGACCCTCGGCGCTCCCGACAGCCCCGGCGTCACCAAAGGCACCGCGATGGACACACTCAACGCAACCTACAACGACATTGATTCGGTAAAACTTCTGGTCAATGAGAACAAGGGTCAAATTGCCGCCATCATCATCGAGCCTGTGGCAGGCAACACCGGCGTCATTCCGGCCAAACCAGGCTTCCTTGCCGCGCTTCGCGAGCTTTGCACCGAAGAGGGGATTGTGCTGATTTTTGACGAAGTGATGTGCGGTTTCCGCGTGGCACTTGGCGGTGCACAGAGCCTTTATGGCGTCACACCTGACCTTACCACCATGGGCAAAATCATCGGCGGCGGCCTTCCGGTTGGC
>CAILXB010000274.1 GCA_903838025.1 uncultured Chlorobiaceae bacterium | reverse complement strand
TTTTTCCCAGGTGATCACCTCTTCCCATTCCGAACAGAGTAGTTAAGCCCTGGAGAGCCGATGGTACTGCCTAAAAGCGGGAGAGTAGGTCGTCGCCGAGTTTTTATAAAAGCCACTCAGAAATGAGTGGCTTTTTTTTTGCCTTTTTTACGGTTTGATAGTAAACCAGAAGAGCCGTCCATTTACGGGTTTCACGAGGCTCGCAGGTACGCCTCTCTCACGTTCAAGAAATATCTTTTCAGCCAGTTCGCATTTTTCGCGGCCAGTGATAAAAAAAAGCACATTCCGGGCATGGTTGATGACCGGCAGGGTGAGGGTCAGCCGCATTCCCGGAGGTTTGCCATGTGGAGCATTGACTGCTACAACCCATCGTTTTTGCTCTTGAAGCGCTTCTCTGTTATCTGTAAAAAGTGATGCGGTGTGGCCATCATCTCCAAGACCGAGCAGAATCAGGTCAAAGATTGGATAACCCTGTGGTACCAAACTCCCCTCAGTTGAGAAAAACGTGCGGATAGCCGCTTCATAGCTTCTGGCGGATCTATCCACATCACCCTCTTCTGCGGCCATTCTGAAGAGGTGATCGTCAGCAATGCCAGAGTGCTGAAGCAGGCTTTCCCTGATCATCCGGTAATTGCTGTCAGGATGGTTTGGCGAGACACACCGCTCATCTCCCTGAAAAAGCCTTGTGTTCGGCGGCAGAACGTGGAGGGCATGTTTTTCTTCAGAGTTGTTGCAGGGCACTGCAAGGCCGTAGTGCTCAAAAATCTCTGACGAAACCCCTTGTGCAAGTTTTTTATGAAGAAGTCTGGGTGAGTTACCTCCGGCAAGTACCAGTGAAAACATCCCGTGATCAGCCACTGCCTGCCATGCTTCAGCAATAATCACTGCTGCGGCACGCTCGGTTATCTCACCCTCTTTGCCGCTGTAAAAGAATTTTTGATCGCTACTCATTTTGGTGAGGTTTCAATTGCAGAGGGAAAACGGACAGTATAGATACAGCTTCCTATAAACAGCAGTGAAAGGTTGAAAGGTTCCTTTGATCCAAAAGGGGTTTTTGGCGCAGGCATTTTTGTTGTTGCTACTTTTTCTGTGGTGATGCCGATTATTATTGGTGAATATATATCTCTTTTGTAACTTTACGGTGTAATTCAAGCGAGCCTTGCAGGTTTTTGCGTTTTGGCTTGTTCATGTTTGCGGTGATGTTGTTTCTCTTTTTGCGGTCGGTGGCTTTGAGCTAAATGTTTAAACATGGAGAGGGTTTCTATGGCGGCTTTTGATTTTGGTGTTAAAGTCGATCCGCAGGCGTTCGACAAGCAGCTCAATACTCCCTGTGTCCTTAATATTCAGGAGCATATAAAGCATGGCTGGGAGATGTTCAAAGAGCATGTTGGCGAATTTGTGGGTTTTACGCTTATTGTTTTCGTGGCCTACGCTGTAAGCTCAAGATTTGCTTCTGCTGGATCGGTTATAATTTCCGGAGTCGTTGCATCGCTTACCGCCGGGTACGCTATAGCGGCATTCAGGTTGTTGAGCGGGCAGCAGCTTAATTTTGCAGATTTTTTTAAGGGGTTTAACTATTTTCTGCCTCTTTTTCTTGCCACTCTTGCCGGTTGTTTTCTTATCTCCATTGGTTTTGTACTGCTTATCATTCCGGGCATTTACCTGGCCGTAGCCTACATGTTCACATCGTTTTTTATCATTGATTACCGCATGGATTTTTGGCAGGCAATGGAAACAAGCCGCAAAATTATTACTAAAAACTGGTTTGCATTTTTTGGCTTTTCTTTTGCTCTTTTTGCCATTAATCTTCTTGGATTTCTTGCCCTTGGTGTTGGTCTTCTGGTCACCATTCCTGTTACGGCCTGTGCTGCAGCAGTTGCCTACAGGGAGATTATCGGGTTGTACTCGACTGAGTGGTAGTGGGCGCCCTGACTAAAGTACTGCATTTTATTGGCTTGACAGTTTTGCATTTGTTAACAATTAAATAAAAAGAGTCGCATGGATAAGAACAGTTTTTTTGGCAAGCTTTTTGACCTTTCCTTCAAGGAGTTTATTACTCTCCAGATCATAAAGTATCTCTACGTGCTCGGGATACTTTTTGCGGCCTTTATGGCTATCGTTATTCTTATTGGAGGATTTACGCAACTTTCATCTGACATTGGCAAGGGTATTTTCGGTATTCTGTTTTCGCCAGTGTTTTTTTTGATTGCAACACTTTCGGTAAGGCTTGCTCTTGAAGCTCTTGTGGCAACATTCCGTATTGCAGAAAATACCACAAAGCTGGTTGAGCAGGGCGAGCAGAAGTAACCGTGATGAGGGTTACTCTGCTAAAGGTACGAAGCTGATTCATTATTTGCCAGTATCCTGGTTTAACTTTTAAAGTATAAATTTATGTCAGAAAAAAACTCCAATGGGGAAAACAGAGGATCTGAGGCAACGGCAGATGCGAAGGGTGTGTTGTCTCAGCTCGAAGGAATTCTTGATGAATACATGGTGCAAAAAGCGCCATTTGCCTTACCGCAAGAGGTCAAGGAGTTTCTTGCTAAAGTGTCACCGTATTTGATCATTATTTTTGCGGTTATGGCGTTGCCAATTATTTTTGCAGCTCTGGGTCTCACCGCAATTCTCTCTCCATTTGCGATGATGGGGGGGTACAGGTATGGATTTGAATGGGGGTTTGTTGCAATTATCGGGCTCGCCATATCGGTTATTACGGTTATCATTGAAATTATTGCGGTTCCGGGATTATTCAAACGCACTCAAGGTGCCTGGAGATTGCTTTTTTATGCAAGCATTGTCAGTTTGATTGGAAATATTATTTCTCTCAGTGGCATTGTCAGCGGAATTATCGGCGCAATCATCGGTTGGTACATTTTGTTTCAGGTAAAAGAGTTATACAAGAATTAACAACCAAACCCCATAGGGGCACGTTGCGGCGTGCCTCTACTCCTCCCACAACAATTGTCTCGCTGAGAAGCTCTGGTGCAGTGTTAGCCCCCTTGCGTGCCTCGTTACGGAGGGGCTGATGCTCCGCCATAAGACCGGCAAATTTGATCATTACAAAAAAAAACTTATCTTGATCTGCTTTATTATGACTATTAAGGCCATTCTTCTTTCAGTAGGTAGGTTGGCTTTGTGTTTTTATTGTTATGTATTTGTATTTGCTGGCAGCGCTGTCATTGCGTGAGCTGGCTTAACCTTGGATGTTGTTGCTTATGACTCGATTGATGATGGTGTTGGTTACGTTCGTTATGTTGGCCTTTCCGGTACAGGGACACTCGCTCTCTTTTAACATAAACCCTTTTGAAAAAAACAGTTCCGTATTTTCCAGATTTCCAGAACTCAGCGGCAAGATAAGTTCGAGGGTTCTCGCTATGGCTCTTGAGGGATATCAGGCCCTTAAAGAGCAGGGTAAGGTGAGCCGTGACGGGATTCTTACGGTTATCGATTTCGACAGGCCTTCAGTTGATGAACGTCTTTTTGTTATTGACGTTAATCGAGGCCAGTTGCTTTATTCCGCGCTTGTTGCGCATGGAAGGGGTAGCGGCGATAATTATGCCGATAGTTTTTCCAATATACCAGGTTCCAGTCAGAGCAGTCTTGGTTTTTACACAACCGGTGATACTTATGACGGCAAAAATGGTTATTCGCTCAAGCTTCAGGGTATGGAGAGCGGGATTAACGACAAGGCTGAATCAAGAAGCATTGTCATTCATGGCGCAAACTACGTCTCCTACGATTTTATCAGAAAGCATGGGCGTCTTGGCAGAAGTGAGGGTTGTCCTGCACTCTCTTTTGATTGTTTTCAGCAGGTTATTGATCTTATCAAAGGGGGAAGTTGCCTCTTTATTTACCACGATGGCAAAGAGTACGCCGATAAATCAACCATTTTTTCTCCTGATCTTGTCAAGCGGCAGCCTGTTTCTGACCAGTTTTCATAACCTATTGGGTGACCTATGATTGGAATTCTTCTGTTCTGGCTTGCTTTCAGTCCGGTGCAACCTGTCCAGGTAAAACCCGCAGTCAGTCAGTCGGAACAGATTCCGTCGCAGAGTGCACCTCCGGCGGGCATCATTTCCCAAAAGATTCACGACCGTTTTGACTGGTTGATTCGGCAAAAAAGCCCCGAAGGGGGCAGTGCGAGAGCCCTTTTCAACATCAAGCTTGAGCGCTATTATGCCGCAAGGGGGTTTCAGCCTGTATGGACAACGCGTATGATGGTTGCTGAACTGTTAAGTGCTGTAGAGGAATCTTTTGATGACGGTCTTGAGCCAGCGGACTACCACATCAGGGAGATTAGAAACTTTTACAGCAAACCGCCATCAACTCCTGAGCAGATGGCGATTGACGATATTCTCCTGACAGAATCTTTTGTTACCCTTGCAAGCCATCTTCATTACGGAAAGGTTGATCCTGCAATTCTGGATATTCACTGGAATTTGCGTCATGAAAGGGGTCGCAGCGATCTCGACAACAAGCTAAACGGAGCTCTTGCCTCTCAGCAGATTGCCGCAGTTCTGAAAGAGCTTCGATTTCAGAACCCGGTATATGATAAGCTCAAAAAGGGGCTTGCACGCTATCGCACTATTGCGCGCGAAGGTGGTTGGCCGATTTTGGCTGAAGGGCCGAAGTTACAGGAGGGGGCAAGAGATAGCCGTGTTATCATGCTGCGGCAACGTCTCAAGGTGTCGGGTGATCTCCCTCTTTTGAATGCGGATACTTCAATGGTTTACAGCAAAGAGATGGTGGCTGGCGTCAAGCGCTTTCAGAGTCGGAACGGCATGGAGGCTGATGGTGTGGTTGGAGCCTCTACTCTTCGTGTCATGAATATTCCTGTGACGCGTCGAATTGATCAGATTCGTCTCAACCTTGAGCGGTACCGATGGTTTTTAGGTGATCTCGAACCGACCTGCATTCTGGTCAATGTTGCCGACTTTGCCCTTCGTTATGTTGAAAATGGTCGCGACCTTTGGGGTACACGGGTCATTGTTGGAAAACCCGAGCGTGAAACCCCGATTTTCAAGGCTGACATGCAGTACGTTATTCTTAATCCTCAATGGGTCATTCCGCCAACTATTCTTGCCAAAGATGCTCTTCCCGCTCTTCGCAAAAGCAGCTCTTATCTGTACCATAAAAATCTGAAAATTATTGACCATAATGGTGGTATCGTCGATCCTGCATCGGTCAACTGGTCACAGTATTCAGCCGGAAATTTTCCCTACCGTCTCCAGCAGAGTGCCGGAGATCATGGTGCATTGGGGAGAATCAAGTTCATGCTTCCGAACCCCTACATTGTTTATTTGCACGATACGCCAAACAAGGAGCTTTTTGACGAGAGTACAAGAGACTTCAGCTCGGGATGTGTCAGGGTGCAAAACCCTGTGGATCTTGCTGTTCTGGTGTTGCGGGACAGCGTCAGTTGGAGTAAGGACAAGATTCTTGCCGCAATCAAGGGAGGAAAAACAAGAACGCTTTTCCTTTCAAAGTGGATACCAGTCTATATTCTCTACCTTACAATAACGGATGAAGGGGGGAAACTTCACTTCCTTGACGACATCTATAATCGTGACGACCGGGTCTTAAAGGCACTCAACACTCCACTTCCTCAATACACGACGGAAACCGGCGGCTTGTAAATGAAAAAAGCACCCTGTGCGATACGCATAAGGTGCTTTTTCAACAAAAACAACAACCTACTTTTTAGGAGCAAGAGCTGATGTCACGTTCTGGAAAACCTGTCCGACGGTGTTCAGTACGTTGCCAATAAGATCAGAAGAGATTTTGACAGCGCTTCCTACCAAGTCGGAAGAGGTCTTGACAAGAGGTTCAATAACCTGTCCTGCGGCCTTGATTCCGAGGCTGAACAAGTCAACCTGCTGCTGAGCAAGTGTACCGACAGTTTTCAGGAGATTGTTGAGCGCAACTGAGAAATCATTGATTGGTTCGTTTGCCATGGTGTTTATTATTTAGGTTTATTAAGGAAGATGTTGGTAAAAATTTCATACCGTAAAATACAAAGTATTCCCTTAATCCAAGCAATATATTCGGTAAACCCCTTGTTTTTCGCCAACTATTTACGGACATCCAGAAACAGGAGCCTGTTTTTATTGGTCATACTTTTGAAGCGCACAGAGACTGATTGTTGGGGGAGGTCGCGTAGATAAAGTTTGTATTGAGCGACGAAAGTTATTTCACTCCGAATAATGAGTTCAATCGTATTCTTTTCGTGTACCAAAATGTTTTTTTTTGAAGCTATTTCAAACTTTTTACGTAATAATTTTGCGATTTGATTGTGCGTTTGTATGTTTGTTCCGAAAGGCTTTCTAAACTTAGCATTACCTATCCCAATGAAATCAAGCACAAAAGGAACTGTTGCAGCGTTACTCCTCTCAACTTTGATACTTCTCCCTGGCTGCTCAAAACAATCAGATTCGGCAAAACCGGAAAATTCTGTGGAGTCTGTATCTAACTCAACTCCGAAGCGTTACGAGTTGCAGTCGGGCATTGTCACTTATGAGCCAATGGTGATTATGGGAATAAAAAGTGTCTCAACCCTTTATTTCGACGATTACGGGCGCAGGGAGGCAAGAGAGACCGTAACGGATTCGAACATGATGGGGATGAAAGTGCATGAAAAAAAGGTAGTTATTACCGATGGCGATTTTATGATTTCCTACGAAGCTGAAAAAATTGTCAATGGCAAGGATGAGACCAGCAAGGTGGCGACAAAAACAGATATTAGAAAGATCAAGGAGATGGCCATGCAGATGGGTGGCTCGATCGGCGAAGAGATGAAAAAGGATTTTGATTATCGCGAAGAGGGAAGTGAAGTTATTGCTGGCGTTACTGGTACAAAATACTCTGTAGCGTTGAACAGGGAGAAAAAAGATCAGAGGGTTTATGGTGTGCTCTACAAAAAAATTGCCCTCAAAACAGAGATGGGTACAATAACGGTAAAGGCTGCAAAGATTGAGGAAAATGTAACGGTTCCTTCCACAATATTTGAGGTGCCGGCAGGCTATACTATTAAAGAGGTTGATCTGGAAAAGGAGATGGCAGGCCCAGGCAAAAAATAGTTCACTTGGCTTTCAGCTTTCATGAGCTATGTTAGGGGTTTGGAAATGCAGTTGAACCCACAACAGGAAATGAATGTCATCCATGAATGCGCTCTGCTTGACGAATTGCTCGCAGGGTACCGTCAGCCACTCGGCCCCGATTACGACGCCTACCGCAATCACTGCATGCGCCTCTTTAATTTCTGTACTGCGCTGGCTGGCGAAAGCAGCGCAGCAGAAAATAAAATCATCATTGCCTCTGTTTTTCATGACCTCGGCATCTGGACAGAGAATACTTTTGACTACCTGCAACCCTCCCAACTGCTGGCGCGGCGTTATTTGGAAAAAAACTTTAAGGCATCGTGGTGCAAAGAGATAGATACCATGATCGGTGAGCACCACAAGCTTACCCGCTATCGGGAAAATCCTCTGTGGCTGGTTGAAGCGTTCAGAAAGGCTGACAGGATAGATCTTTCGGGTGGTTTGCTTCGCTACCGTTTGCCGGATGATTTTGTTGCAGAGGTGCTTGATGCTTTTCCAAATGCCGGGTTCCATACCATGCTTGCCCAGCTCATACTCAAACGGCTGAAAAGCCATCCGCTCAGCCCCTTGCCAATGGTAAAATGGTAGCTTTATGAGCAACCCGGAGCAATGATAGCTGTTGCCACCATTGCTCCGGGCTTTGACAGGAAAGCCCTTTTACTCTGGGTCGTAGTTCAAGACCGGGGCAAGCCACCTTTCGGCCACCTTGACCTCCATTGCCTTGCGTCCAGCGTACTCCTCAACTTGGTCACGTCCGATTTTGCCAAGCATAAAGTATTTTGCCTGCGGGTGGGCAAAGTAAAGCCCGCAGACCGAGGCCGCAGGCTTCATGGCGTATGTTTCGGTGAGCGTGATACCGGTGTTCGTCTCCGCATTCAGCAGCGTGAAAAGCTCCGCCTTCTCTGTATGATCGGGGCAGGCCGGATAACCGGGAGCAGGCCGGATTCCCTGGTATTTCTCAGCCAGCAGCTCTTCGATACGGAGTGGCTCGCATGGAGGGAGGGGATGGCAGGCGCAACCGGGCCTCTTTTCAACGGCCTCATAGCCCCAGAACTCCTTGCGCACACGCTCATGCAGCATCTCGGCAAAGGCTTCGGCCAAACGGTCGGCCAGTGCCTGCGTCATAATGCGGTGGTAATCATCCTGCTGGTCGCAGAACTCCTTGAGCAGCTTCTCAATGCCAAGCCCGGCGGTGACGGCAAAGCCTCCAATGTAATCAACCAGCCCCGAACTGACAGGTGCAATAAAATCGGCCAAAGCAAGATTGGGTTCACCGCCACCCTTCTCTTGCTGCTGGCGGAGGGTGTGCAAGGTGGTGAGGATGGTTGTGCGGCTCTCGTCGGTGTAGACCTCAATGTCATCCCCTGAGCTGTTGGCCGGGAAGAGCCCTGCAACACCTTTCAGGGTAGGCAGTTGCTCCTGCTCCATACGGTCAAGCAGGCTGTTGGCATCGTCAAAGAGCTTTGTGGCTTCCGCTCCATACTTTGCATCTTCAAGAATCTGCGGGTAGCGGCCATGCAGCTCCCACGCCATAAAAAAAGGAGTCCAGTCGATAGAGGGGCGCAGTTCCGAGACGGTAACCTTTTCAAAGAGGGTAATACCCGGTTTCAGCGGCTTGTAGATGGCCGTCGGAAGCGCAGGGCGGTTGTTGCGCGCCTCCTGAAGCGAAACGTACTTGATGGCTGAGGTGCGTGACGCATGGCTTTCGCGCAGTCCGGCCTGCTCCATTTTAAGCTGGGCAATGTAAGCGGGGCTGAGTGCCCCATTGAGCAGGCTGTTGACCACCGGTACGCTCCGCGAGGCATCAAGCACCTGAACAACCGGGCCGGAATAAACGGGAGCAATTTTCACGGCGGTGTGCATTCTCGATGTGGTGGCCCCCCCGATAAGAAGCGGAATTTTCATGCCAAGCCGTTCCATCTCGCTGGCAACATGCACCATTTCATCAAGCGAAGGGGTAATGAGACCACTCAGTCCCAGCAGGTCAGCTTTTTCGCGCTCCACCGCTTCAAGAATTTTGTCGCACGGCATCATGACGCCGATATCAACCACATCATAGTTGTTACAGGCAAGCACAACAGCGACAATATTCTTGCCGATATCGTGCACATCCCCCTTGACCGTAGCAAGCAGCACCTTGGCCGCCGCACGGGTATCCTTGTTCAGCGCCTTCTCCGCCTCGATGTACGGCAGCAGCACGGCAACCGATCGCTTCATTACACGGGCGCTTTTGACCACCTGCGGCAAAAACATTTTCCCTTCAGCAAAGAGGTCACCAATGGCGTTCATCCCGTTCATCAGCGGCCCCTCAATCACCTGGAGCGGGCTTGGATAGAGCCTCCGCGCCTCTTCGGTATCCTCCTCAATATGCTCTACAATCCCCTTGATCAGTGCGTGGCGCAGCCGCTCCTCAACCGGCAGGCTCCTCCATTCAGCCGCCTTGGCTTCGATTTTTTCACCGCCATCTTGAATGGTTTCAGCAAAGCTGACGAGGCGCTCAGTCGCGTCCGAGCGACGGTTGAGCAATACATCTTCAACCCGCACCAGAAGCTCAGGATCAATATCCTCATAAATGGCAAGCTGGCCCGCGTTCACAATGCCCATATCGAGCCCTGCCTTAATGGCGTGATAGAGGAAGGCGGCGTGCATCGCCTCACGAACCGTTTCGTTGCCACGGAACGAGAAGGAGACATTGCTGATACCGCCGGAGACCTTTGCATAAGGGAGGTTCTCCTTTATCCACACAACAGTCTGGATAAAATCGACCGCATAGTTGTTGTGCTCTTCAATACCGGTGGCAACCGTCAGCACATTGGGATCAAAAATGATATCCTCAGCAGGGAAGCCTACCTGTTGCGTCAGGATGTCGTAGGCGCGTTTGCAAATTTCAATACGGCGCCAGTAACTATCGGCCTGTCCCGCTTCGTCAAAAGCCATAACCACAGCGGCCGCACCGTACTGCAACACCTTGCGTGCCCTCTCGCAGAACAGCTCTTCACCCTCCTTGAGGCTGATGGAGTTGACAATGCTTTTTCCCTGAACGCAGCGCAGGCCGCTCTCAATGACCGACCATTTTGAACTATCGATCATCACCGGTACGCGTGAAATTTCCGGCTCAGAGCCAATCAGGTTCAAGAACTCCTTCATCACCGCTTCAGAGTCGAGCATCCCCTCATCCACATTGACGTCAAGGACCTGCGCACCGCTTTCCACCTGCTGGCGGGCAATCGAAAGCGCCTCGTCGTAGTTCCCCTGCTTTATAAGGCGGGCGAATTTTTTTGATCCGGTCACATTGGTGCGCTCACCCACATTGATAAAGCCCGTCGTGCGGTTGACCAGAAGCGGCTCAAGACCGGAGAGCTGCAACTCATGCTTTTTGAGAGGGCGCTGGCGCGGCTTGATGTTTTTGACCGCCTCGACAATCGCCTTGATATGGCCCGGAATAGTGCCGCAGCAGCCACCCACAATATTGACAAAACCGGAGGTGGCAAAATCGGCAATCTGCTCGGCCATATACTCAGGGGAGTCGTCATACTCTCCAAACTCGTTCGGCAGCCCTGCATTGGGATAGACGCTCACATAGCTTTCAGCAATTCCTGCCATCGCCTGAATGAAAGGGCGCATCTGTTTTGAACCAAGGGCACAATTGAGCCCGATGGAGAGCAGGTCGGGTGTATGGGCAATGGAGATCCAGAAAGCCTCCGTCGTCTGGCCGGAGAGGGTGCGCCCGCTGGCATCCACAACCGTGCCGGAGACCATCACCGGTACACGCACGCCGGTACGGTTGAAAAACTCTTCAATCGAAAAGAGGGCAGCCTTGCAGTTCAGGGTATCAAAAACCGTCTCAACAAGCAGCAGGTCAACCCCACCCTCCATAAGCCCTTCAAGCTGCAGGGTGTAGTTATCAACCACCTCCTGAAAGGTAACCGCCCGGAAACCGGGATTATTCACATCCGGCGAGAGTGAGAGCGTTTTGTTGGTCGGGCCGATGGAGCCTGCAACAAAGCGTGGTTTGTCGGGAGTGCGAGTTGTATACTCATCCGCTGCTCTTCGTGCAAGGCGGGTAGCTTCAACATTCAGCTCCTTCACCAGCTCAGAAGCGTTATAGTCAGCCTGTGAAATCGGGTTGGCATTGAAGGTGTTGGTTTCGATAATGTCGGAACCAGCTTCAAGAAAGTCGCAATGGAGTGCATAAATGATATCCGGGCGCGTCAGCACAAGAATATCGTTGTTCCCGATAAGCGGATGCGAGTGGTTGGCAAACCGTGTGCCCCGATAATCAGCTTCCTGTAATTTATGGCGCTGGATCATGGTGCCCATCGCGCCATCCAGCACAAGAATGCGCTCTTTGAGCCTGTTGAGTAGTGTGTCCTTCATTCGATGTTTTTTCGATTTAAAGCGTGGCGGTGGTTAAAAAAAGAGAATATACAGCTTAGGCCCGGATGATTACTCTTTTTCAAAAACTTGTGGCACCCTCTTTTCAAGCCAGGAGCACATCAGCTCAACGCCATCGTCAGAGATCTGGTGCGCCATAGGGTATTGGCGCCAGGTGAGATCCTCCACATGCTCTTCCAGCCACGCTTTTGCTGCCAGCCCCTTTGCAATCGGCAAAACCTCGTCAAAGCTGCCATGCATCACCAAAAAGGGGAGCTTGCGCAAAGCAGGTTTCAGTGTTTCGTGCGGCATGGTTTTATCAGGCAACTGCCCTGAACAGGCAATGACGCCATGCTGCAGCTCCGGAGCAAGAAAAGCCATCAAATAGCTCATCACCGTTCCCTGGCTGAAGCCCATCAAAAACACCTTGTTGCCCAGAGGCTGGTACTCGGCAATAATTTCTTTTATAAAACCGATCAACTGTTCAGCCGCCCGTTGTGCTTCACCATGATCCACCCTGATTCCGGTCGGGGTAAACTCAAGAGGGAACCAGGCAAACATGCCAAAATCCATCTCCTGCGGTGCCCGTACACTGATGTAGCGGAACTCCGGCCTCAGAGAGGGAGCAAGCTGCATCAAATCCTTTTCGTTGCTGCCATAACCGTGCAGCATTATTATAAGTGGAGCATTTTCCGGCTTTGCCGGTGCAAGTTCAAGATAGGTCAGCGAAAGATGGCGTCGTTGCAGCATAATACAAAACAATGGTTACCGTTTGGATGGGTGAATAACTTCCGAAATAAAGCCGCCGCCGAGCACTTCGCGGTCGCGGTAAAAGACCGCTGCCTGCCCTCTTGCCACAGCACTTTTTGGTGAAGAGAATGAGACTTTTGCCGTCC
>CAILXB010000273.1 GCA_903838025.1 uncultured Chlorobiaceae bacterium | reverse complement strand
GAGTTGCCTGTTACGAATCAATGTGGTCAATATTCCGATTTTTTTTACCCCTTCCGAAGTGAGCTGTATAGGATATTCTGTATTTCCTTTTTTGAAAAGAAAATCGTCATCGCTTTCCTGTTCAATTTGCCCCTCAAACAGAGCCTCTAACTTTATATTGACATCTTTAAGCTCAACTTTGACATTTCCTTTTTGTGCAGGAATTACCAACGCTCTTATTAAATCAAGATAGGTATCATCAAAGCCTGGAATATGCAAATTATCCCGTGTTGCCCGTATTGCTTTGAGGGAAGAAAGAACTTCTTTCGCAGGAATAAACAGGCAACGAAAATTTTCTGAAATCGATTTTATATTTTTCTGACAATCGACAATAGTATTTGTTGTTGAATCACCAAAAGTAAAATGTAACCTGTCCTCATAATTTAACTTTGAGTGCTTAAACTCAATATCAACAGAGAGCTTTTCCTTGGTAATTTTACTCACCAACTCACCCAGCCCTTTCTTGCCTGGCTGAAACGTATCAAGCAATTTTTCAGCTAAAAGCTTTTTAAGCTCCACATCTTCATTTTGCGACCTGCGGCTGTACACATCAACGGTTTTAGCCGCACAATACAGCATTTTAAGCAAAGCCGTTTTGCCGGTATCATTTTTGCCAATAATGACATTTACAGAAGCAAATTCCTTGCTGTCGAATTTGCCATAGCCCATAAAGTTTTCAACTATTACCGACTTTATCATTTGACTCTCAGTTTTATTTCATAACAATTGGATAGCAAAAATGCCAATACAACAAGTAGCCAAGAGCCAAAGAGTTGCGCGTTTTTTCGCAGTGCCGCTTGAGCAAAAGATTGGGCTGTAATAGAAATAACGTATGCAATACACGTTAGCGACTAACGCGCTCAAGCCAAACACCCGGCTCACGATGCTGATGAAAGAACAAAACCACGGGCAAACTCAAAACCCAGCCCCAATGCTTTTGATTCATACCAAGCCTGAGCCGCCAGAAGCTCTTGCTCAGCCTCTGGACGGAGCACAACCAACATCAGAGTTTAGGCGAAAATAATTTTAAACGGACCTGCTCCCAAGGAACGGCTGAGAAAGTGTCTGCACGGTGAGCGGCAACTCGACGATGTAACTCATCCTTATGAGCTTATGATAATTCAACAGAACCTGACGCTTCGGCAGCAATACTATCCCAAATGTCCTCGACAAGCTGAATACGCTCGGAAATGGACAGCTTCAAGTATTCATGAGTGGTGGCGGAAACAGGCATAGACATGGGCAATTCCCGTTTTGATCCACGTATTCTAAAACCTCAACTTTTCCCCGCATCTTATATGGTAACGTATGCGCTACTATTTTCAAAAAAAATTATGGTTCCACAAACACTATCGCGTCCGGCAGATCACTCAGCCTGAGGCCGCCATCATCAGTGACGGCAAAGGTATTCTCAATACCAATCACCCCTTTACCGGGAATGACAAACTTTGGCTCAACGGCAATCACCTGTCCTGCCTGCAAGTGCATGGTGAATCCTTTGGCGAGCACCGGCAGTTCGTCAAGCTCAAGACCCACACCGTGACCGACAAATTTCGCCTGTTCGCCCGGCATTCCCATGAAGAAGGAGCCAAGCCCGACACGCTCAGCCATTGCTGCGGCTGCAAAAAAAAGCTCTTCGCAGATAACTCCGGGCTTCATGCCCTGACGTACCATCTCCTGAATCTCAAGGGCAACATCAAAAGCCCGCTGCAACTGCGGGTCAAGCGTTCCGATAACAAACATACGGGTCATATCGGAGATATAGCCATTAAACACCCCGCCAAAATCAAGAAGAATCGGCTGGTTTACCCCTATCACGTCGCAGGAGGCACCGTGCGGCGAGGCGCTCGACAACCCTTTCCCTGTCACCGGGCCATCAAAAAATCCGCCATTCAGCCCGCCGGAGGAGACGGCCAGACCAAAGAAAAGCTCCTGATTAAAAGCCCTCATGCGTACATACCCCTCATGGCCAGCCTTGCGGAGGCGGTATTCCATTTCAGCCGACAGATCAAGCTCCCGCATCCCCGCTTTAAGGAACTGCGGCACCTCGGCAAAGACCGACGCAAGCTTGCCTGCACTCAAGCGGAGCTGCTCAACTTCAAAAGGCGACTTGACTGAACGGAGTTCACGCAGCATCATCGAAATATCCACAAAGGTGCGCCCCGGCAAAGCCCGGCTGTAAAAGGTATGCTGCTGAACCG
>CAILXB010000272.1 GCA_903838025.1 uncultured Chlorobiaceae bacterium | reverse complement strand
TCAATTACTGAATCTCAAAATAGAAGAAAAGAATTTTCTGATTTATTTGGTCAATGGTCGATTCAAGAAAAAGAAGAATTTGACAAAAGGATAGCAGATCTTGAAGTGATACATGAAGCGGACTGGAATCAATGAAAAAGAGATTGTAGATTGTATCCGTGAAGGAAGGGAACGGTAGAGCCCTCAAACAGATGCAAAAAGCCAACAGCTTGTTGGCCAATTACCCTGGGAAGATAACATTGCTCTCATGGGATTGTAATGAAGCCCTTTACTATGCCCAGCAAACCGTGCAAAACAACTGGAGCCGGGCGCTTCAGGCCTATAAAATCAGCAATTTGATTAATGAGTGAACTGACATTTTACAAGACGCTGCTGATCGACATCAAGCAGCGTATACGGCAAGCACAAACGAAAGCGATTCTCTCCGCCAATTCGGAACTGATTGCCATGTATTGGGATATCGGAAAGATGCTTGTGGAGAAACAAAAAGTGGCCGGTTGGGGTGCTGCGGTTATTCCCAGGCTTTCAAAGGATATCCGCAACGAACTGCCGGAGATCAAAGGCTTTTCGGAACGGAATATTGGAAGAATGATCGCCTTTTATCGAGAGTATCCGGCCTCCCAGACAATTTTGCCACAGCCTGTGGCAAAATTACCGGAGCAGACCTTGCTTGCAGGTATTCCGTGGGGTCATCACTGCTTGTTGATTGAAAAAATCAAGGATGTACCGGTTCGATTCTGGTACATGGAGCAGACTGCAACAAATGGCTGGAACCGAGATACCCTTGCTGCAATGATAAAAAGCGACCAGTATAGCCGCCAGGGTTCACTGGCCAATAACTTCGGCAAAACGCTGGCCATGCCACAATCCGAACTGGTACGGCAGGCATTAAAAGACCCCTATATTTTTGATTTTCTTACTCTGACGGAACCTTATGCCGAGCGAGAACTGGAGACGGAACTGATCAAACACCTTGAAAAATTTCTGGTTGAACTGGGAGCCGGTTTTGCTTTTGTCGGCAGGCAGTACCATCTTGAAATCAGCGATAAAGACTTTTACATCGATCTCCTTTTTTATCATTTGCGGTTACGCTGTTTCATTGTCATCGAACTCAAAAAAGGTGAGTTTAAACCGGAATATGCCGGAAAGATGAACTTTTACTGCTCTGCTGTGGATGATCTGCTGAAACATGCAACCGATGAAAAAACCATTGGCTTAATACTCTGTGAAAGTAAAGACAAGGTATTTGCCGAATACGCTCTCAGGGATATCCATAAACCTATTGGCATTTCGGAATACGAACTGACACGCTCACTGCCGGATAATTTGAGGGGAAGCTTGCCGACTATTGAGGAGATTGAGAAAGAGATGAGTAGAAATGAGGGGGTGGGAGATGAGTGAACAATTCATTGTGGACAGTGATGACAATAAAAACTGGCTGAAAGAGGTAAAACTCCGCATCCGCTCTGTACAGCTCAAAGCGGCGATTTTGGTAAACAGGGCGCTTTTGCAGTTTTGCTGGGAGCTTGGTGCCGACATTGTTTAAAAGCAGACGAATGCGCAGTGGGGCGATGGTTTGCTTCGCCAACTCAGTGCAGATTTGATGGCCGAATTTCCGGAGATGAAGGTTTTTTTCTTGAGCAATATCAAGTATGTCAAAAAGTGGTATCTCTTTTATAATCAAACAGATATAAAAAGTCAACAGCTTGTTGGCCAATTACCTTGAGGAGAAAACATTGTTCTCATTTCCCAATAGGGGAGAGCAAAGAAGCGCTCTCTTATGTTCAGCAGACCTTGTGCTGAAAGAAGGGGATGGTGCGGTGCAGGTTCAGGGGTAAAGTTATATTTGTTGATGTATTTTGATGAGCCGAAATTGTGTGTTATTCAGCAAAGTGCCGTTACTCTGACAAGGCAACCACTCGCGATGGAGCGTAATCAGTGTATTTATCGGATCAATATAAAAGCAGAAAGAATGTGTTACAATAAGATTGTAATTCGCCTCTATGTATTTCATTAGTGGTATATTAACTATCTTTTTATTGGCGTATTTATATGTATTACGATTCAAAAATCTGTCGTTCAGGTGGATCAATTTAATGAGTGTTATGCTCAATGAAAGATTGATGTAAGGAGCGTACATGCCTGGTGCTAAAGTTCTGACGAAAGCTGCCACAAGTAACGCCGGTAAAACACTTGCCACGTCATCCAGTACTAAGGAGAAGTCGGCTGCCTCAAAAACACTCGTCAAACGTTCAGTTGCAACACGGAAAGTCCATGTGGCACCCAAAACAGGTTCAGTTTCCCGTGCAGCCGCAAAAAGTGCCGTGAAAAAAGCCATTGCAAGTCGTAACATGGACAGTGGCAAGAGGTGAGATGGCAACATTATTGTACGTATACTGTTTAGAAATAATGCTTTAGGAAGTTGCTGTACCCAGGATAGAGTTCTCTGCACTATACTCAACAATGCTGACTATTCAACATACTGAAGAGGATCTAAGCCGGGCTTACGTTCAGGCAATTGCCGCAAAAGCAGGGGTGAATTTGAGCATGAAAGATCGCTCACACGATTATACTATTGATGGCACATTTCATCAGGTATCTTACTTCAATGGCCATTACCATGAAACT
>CAILXB010000271.1 GCA_903838025.1 uncultured Chlorobiaceae bacterium | reverse complement strand
CCGGTGCCACCATGTCAGGGCCTTGTCGCCATCAAGATAGACCGCAATATCCCGCTCCTCCTGGCTTGAAAAGTCCCCTTTGTACATCGGTGAAAAAAGGCTTTTGCAGAGCGAACCGCCATCCCGTCCGATCAACTGCTCAGCACCTTCCAGCTCGAAGGTTTCCGCCGTGAGCGGCAACTGCCAGTTACGACCATCGGTGCGCAACCGAAACTGAATACGACCAGCCAAAACTTCAGCACGGAACAATAACTCTGCCTTCTTGTTTCGCTGCTCCTCCAGCCACTTGCGCAACTCTTCAACAATCAGTCCGGCAAGTTGACTTATTTTGGTTTTGTCGAACCCACGTGATTCGAGACCATCAATCAGTTGACCAATAATTTCACGCGACCACCATGCATTTGGTACAATATCCGAAACCATCCGAACAGCATAAGCGGTATCAAAAAGCAATTTTTCCTGCGTCACGCCTGCAACTTCGACCACGATGCGTTCAGCACCTGAATCTGCAAGACGGATGCGCTGCATTTGACGCTCTGCGCTGGTGATGTTGTCGGGGATCTTTGCTACCAGTGACAAAACATCAAGCCCCTGCCAGTCGAGAGCAAACAAAATGTCTTCCTCGTAGCGTAACTCACGAAGTTCATTGCCAGTTACACGAAGCACCAACGGCAAAAAAATCTCTGTCCGTGAAAAACTGTTCCGCCGCAGCACGGTACGCGGCCCCGACGCCATCCCGGAAGAGTCGCCTGTCCGAATCTCCTTGACAAGATCGCCCATCCCATCCTCTTCAAGCCCTTTTTTAATGGCGTTGACCACGTCAGCGGTATTGGCATGATGGGTAATAACATAGCTCTCATCAAGCAACGCTACACCCGTTTTTTCTGCATAAGGCTGGCGAAGAATCCGGCCAATCAACTGCGTCATGGCCGAAAGATTGGCACTTGCCGCCAAAGCGCAGAGAACGTAGGCAAACGGACAGTCCCACCCCTCCTGCAATGCCGATTTGGTTATGATAACGCGAACCCGGTTCGTATTGCTCAGCAAATTGAGATTCTCGGGTGCAGCGAGGTCGTTGGTATCGGCAGTCTTGATAGCAATCTCAGCCTCATCGAGACCTCCAACATTGGTAAGCCACTCCTTTGCGTCGAGCGCATGAATATGGTTACCATCCCTCTGGTCACTGCCGGTACGCTCCACCTGCACCAGAAGAATCGGGCGAATATACCTGCCTGTATCAGCTTGCAGCGTCCGCGCCGTATCATCGAGCAGACGAAGTCGATTGAGCGCCGCTGCCAGGGTATTGTGCCAATCCGTCCCGGCTCTCGGGTCAAGATTGAGAGGCATTTTGATCATCCCTTCCCGATCAAGATCAATGCCCTTCACATCCACCAGCACATTCGAGTAGCGGGCCGATCTGGGATTACTGCCGGTTATCGGGGCCACATCCTTGGGAGTTGCCGTCAGCTCCAGAACAAAACAGGGGTTGAAACCGTAGAGTGTCGAAAAAGCCAGTTCCGAAACAGCCTTGTGCCCCTCATCCATCACCACCACCGGACGAATCAAGCGCAAAGCGTTACCCAAAGAGTCCTTGACCTGATACCACGGACAGGCCGACTCAATCATATCGTAACTATCGAGATTCGGAGTCTGTTTCAGTGCCTCAACGTGAGCATCCTGATCACCCTCGGGCGGAAAAAATCCATGCACGTCGCCACGGTCACGGAACATTTTCAAAGTATCCTTATTCTCCCTGTTCGAAGATTGCAGCATCAACAGCATCACGCAAAGATGACACTCCACGTCGCGGGCATCCAACTGGTCGTTTTTCTCCAGAATTCGCACCGCATTGCCGGAGAGCACATCGAGCATCTGCCGATAAGCCAGACATGGAAGGATGTCGATTCACCGAGGTAGCCGTGACCATCCTTCACTTCAATGTTGGCAGGGTCAATCACCTCATTGGTGGCTGTATGAAAAAGCAGCGAACCCAACTGCTCAAAACCGGGAAGATTCTCACCGGTGAGCATCTTGTCCATGTCGATAGCCTCACCGAGTGTGCAGTAGGTGAAACTGCCGCCAAGCCCTTCAACCCGGTCAGTGATGCTTTTAACACCTTCCACCAGCAGCTCGCCATCTTTCACCTTCTTCTCGATTTTGTCGAACCGATGGCTCTCCATATTCTCGATACTCGCAATCTGCATCAGCACTTTGTTGGAGTTTTTCAGATCGGTGAAGGTGAGAGATTTTTTCATGAGTTCTTCACGCTGTGTGCCCTGAAAGCTGTATCCGCCGATCACCCGGCGCACCCGCTCGGCGGTGAGATGGTCGGCATACTCCTCGCACTCGACCAGAATGAATTGACGCTCGCCGCCATCCTTCTGATTGGCTGCAAGCACGGCATGGGCTGTAGTGCCGGAGCCAGCAAATGAATCCAAAACAACTGAATGAGAAGGAGCAAATTGTTCAACTAATGTCTGTACCAACGACAATGGTTTGGGATAGGAAAATCTAACCTCTCCAAAAATGTCTTTCAGTACCTTTGTACCCTCTTCTGTGCGCCCAGTATTATCAAGCCATGAAGAAACTGGTTTGCGGTCTCTCTTTGCATCCTCTGGATATGTTTTCAAACGAGGAGTTGTCATTTTTTTATCCGGATAGTTATCCGGCCAGATGATCAATCCAGCAGCAACTTTTTCTTTCATTGTTGGAGGATAATATCCCCATACCCGACCATTGGCTGGCCAGTAACCTTTTCCTGTTCTTGGGTTAATCAGTTCATACCATTGGTTTGGCCGCATATCTTTTGTCATCCCCACTGTCAGAGGCATACTGGCATAAAAACGACCAGCGCCATCAGGAATGTTATACTTCGACATATCCCGCTCTGAACCAGTAACATTAACTTCTTTTGGTAGCTTTGAATATGCGACAACATATTCGTGATCAGTCGATACCCAGTCCATCGACATACTTGAGCCTATTCGACGACGCCAAACAAAGGTTGACAGAAAACCGGATCGCCCAAAAATATCATCAAGTATTGACCGAAGGGATTGCTGTTCATTATCATCAATACAGACAAGAAGAACACCATTACTGGTTAATAATTCTCTGAACAACCTCAGCCGTGGCCACATCATCGCGCACCACTTGTCGTGGCGTAGACCGTCCTCAATGCCGACAGGATTCTCGTTCAGCCACTGCTGCATCATCGGGCTGTTCACATTGTCGTTGTAGCACCACCCCTCGTTGCCCGTGTTGTAGGGCGGATCGATAAAGACACAATCGACCTTGCCAGCATACATCGGCAGCAGCGATTTCAGCGCATGGAGGTTATCACCGTGAATGATCAGATTCCCATCAAGTCGAGCCTCCCCTACCGACTTCGCTGCATCCGGCACCAGTGGCCTGTGAGGCACAGCGAGGTGATGATTGAAAACAAACTCTTTGCCCTTGAAACTCAGTTCAGGCATGACGGCACTTCCTTTTTGACGTTATACTCTTTTTCATACTGCTCCAGCATCTCAATGCTCAGAACCAGTTGCACAGCAAACAAATATAAAAAACCGCACGAAACCAACGGCGACAAACCTGCTCTGCCCGTTTGTTACTTTGCACAAAGTCGTCTCTTTTTAGCACCAGTAAGCTCCAGCAAAAAAAAATTTCCATACACCCCATGTGAGATTGCCTTTGGGCGAAGATCTTTTTTTCAGAGTTTCAGATGGTCAGATTGCCAGATTTTCAGGAAGAAAAAGGACTGGAACGAATCACTCGAAAACCCACAAGGTCGAGGTAGAACCACGGATCGTTGATGAGCCGGGAGGAGCAGCGCAGAGCATCAGCTTTATCGCTATAATACGCAGAGCCGCGCAAAGCTGGCCACTCGTTATCTTTGTCATACCAGTTCTGCATCCACTCCCAGACGTTGCCAGCCATATCATACAGCCCTTCCGGTGTCACCCCGTCGGGATAGTTCCCAACCGGAGTCGTTGTGCCTATGTCTTTATTATAGTTCGCAAGTGCTGAGTTGGGCCCACCCTTCGCTTCCGACCACGGATAACGACGTACTTCCTGTCCCGTTGTTCCTTGCTTGCCACCCGCAGCCCATTCCCACTCCATTTCATCAGGAAGACAGTAAAGTCTCTTGTCACCTTCAAGCAACGAAAGCCAGAGGCAATAAGCTCTGGCAGCATACCAGGTGACCCCAACCACCGGTTGATCTTCTCCATCGTATTTGCGATCCTCATCATACCGTGAACGAAAGAGTGTCGCAAAATCACTTTTACCGTTATTAAAATGAGCACCAAAATCCTTTCCCCACCTGTTATCGTTGGCGATAGCATCCAGTTCTGTATTGAATGCGGAAAGCAACTTCGACGCGGCTTTTGCCTCCAGCCAGACAATAAAAGAACGGTAAAGCTTGTTGGTTACCGGATATTTGGCAAAATAAGCATCTGGCACATCCACGATTTCACCCGTG
>CAILXB010000270.1 GCA_903838025.1 uncultured Chlorobiaceae bacterium | reverse complement strand
CCCGGAAAAAGGGAAATCGGCACTTGAGCTGGTCATGACCGTCATTGGTGCGGGTGGCAAGTTCGACAAGGGAGCCTACAAGGTTTCCGGCGGTCTGCACGGCGTTGGTGCTTCGGTGGTCAATGCCCTTTCGGAGTGGTGCGAAGTTGAGGTTTACCGCGACGGCAAGGTCTATTTCCAGCGCTTTGAGCGGGGCGTTCCCCAGGGTGACGTCAAGGCTATCGGCACTTCCAACCAGCGCGGCACAAAAACCACCTTTCTGCCTGACCATCTGATTTTCAAAACGACCGAGTTACGCAAGGATATTATTGTCGATCGTATGCGGGAGCTGGCTTTTTTGAACAAAGAGCTGAGCATCACGGTACAGGATACCGAAGGGTTCCAGGAAGTCTTTCATTACGAGGGAGGAATCAAAGCGTTTGTCCAGTTTACCGATCAGAACCGCATCAACCTGCTCAAAGAGCCGATCTATCTCTACGGCGAACGGGATACCACTATTGTTGAAATAGCGCTCCAGTATAATGATAGCTATCAGGAGAATGTCTTCAGCTATGTCAACAACATCAATACGCACGAGGGTGGCACCCATGTCACCGGTTTCCGCAAGGCGCTGACAAGAACACTCAACGCTTATGCGCAGAAGAACGATTTACTGAAAAACCTGAAACTCTCCCTCACCGGCGACGATTTCAAGGAGGGGCTGACCGCAGTCATCTCCGTTAAGGTTGCTGAACCGCAGTTTGAGGGGCAAACCAAGACCAAGCTTGGAAATTCCGAGACGCAGAGTATTGTCGAGACGGTGATTAATGAGCAGCTCGCGGAGTTTGCCGAAAGCAACCCGAATGTGCTCAAGATGATTATTGAGAAGGTGAAGGGTGCGGCCATGTCGAGAGAGGCGGCCCGGAGAGCCAAGGAGCTGACCCGCAGAAAATCGGTGCTTGAGAGCTCTGGTCTGCCTGGAAAGCTTGCTGACTGCTCCATCAACGACCCGGAACATTGTGAACTCTATATCGTCGAGGGTGATTCGGCAGGCGGCAGTGCCAAGCAGGGACGCGACCGGAGCTTCCAGGCCATTTTGCCTCTCAAGGGTAAAATTCTGAACGTCGAGAAGGCACGGCTGCACAAGATGCTTGAAAACGAGGAGATCAAGACCATCATTCTTGCTCTTGGTACAAGCTTTGGTGAAGATGAGTTTTCGGTCGAAAAGCTGCGCTATGGCAAAATCATCATCATGACCGATGCGGACGTTGACGGAGCGCACATCAGAACACTGCTGCTCACCTTCTTTTTCCGCTACATGCGCGCTCTCATTGAGGCGGGAAGGGTCTTTATTGCGCAGCCTCCGCTCTATCTGGTCAAGTCAGGCAAGGATCAGCAATATGCGTGGGATGACGAGGAGCGTAACAGTATTTCAGAGGGTATGAAGAAGATGCAGAAGGGGAAGGCAAACGTCCACATTCAGCGCTACAAAGGTCTTGGAGAGATGAACCCTGAACAGCTCTGGAGCACAACCATGGATCCGGCTCACCGTTCACTTCTGCTGGTCAATGTGGAAAATGCCATGGAAGCTGACCAGGTATTTTCCACATTGATGGGTGACAAGGTTGAGCCACGCAGAGAGTTTATCGAGAAAAACGCACGTTACGTCCGCCGCTTAGATGTCTGAGGTACGGACGTACACTTCCTTGCGGAGCTGCTGCACCCATTGGCTGAAAATCTGTTGGGTTTTATTATTCAGTGCCAGCTCCTCGAGGTATGCATAATCTTTTTCAGGATCAAGGGTGTGTGCCTCTCTCCGGTCATTCAGTCTAAAGATTGCATAGAACGGTTCTCCCTGCTGAGGAACAATTTTCTGGGGCTCACAGATATCGCCACTCTTCTTCAGGGTGGCTATGATTTGTTGCAATTGGGGACGCAGGGCTAACGGTGAAAACATCGGCTTGGTCGAACCGCCGACGAGCACCAGTCCACCAATCGCGGCAGAAGCCGGATCATCAGAATATTGTTTCGCCAAAGTCGCAAAGCTCTCCTTGCCACTCAAAGCTTCAGATCGTAGCGTCTCAAGCTCACGAATTGAGCCCGAAAAGTCTCCCTCTTTACGGTCGAAAACAATAAGGATGTGACGTGCGTGGATCGAATTCAGCTCTTTGCTGAGTAACTGAATGATATGATATCCATAGCGGGTCTCAACAACATTAGAGATTTGACCCTCATTGAGTGCGTATGCTGCATTTTCAAAACTCGGTATAAGCTGGCCTTTCGGAATAAAACCGAGATCTCCACCTGCCTGGGCAGAACCCGGATCCTGAGAATACTGTTTTGCCATTACCGCAAAATCGGCTCCACCCTTGAGTTCTTTAAGAATGCGCTCTATCGTTGCAAGTGGTTGCGCCTTGTTTTCTTGTGTAACCTGCGGATACTTGAGAATCTGCGACAGAGAAACCTCTTCAGGAATCTGGGGAATCTTTTCCCGATTCGCTGCGTAATAGGCCATCACTTCGCCATAAGTGACCGTTATCCCTGCACTCTTTTTTCGGCGCAACGTATCGACCATCTGCTGATTGCGCAACTCCTGACGAATACCCTCAAGGATACCGGCTGATGACTTTCCAAGACGGCTCTCCATCTCGGCCTTTGAAGCAAACCTGGTACTCAGCTCCTTGAAACGCTCAATAGACGTAGAGGTAATCGAATTTTCATCAATAGAGACACTGTCAATTTGAGCTTTTGCAAGAATGATTTTCTGATCAATCAACCCATCAAGTACCGAACGAAAGAGGCCAGGATCTTTCGCCAACTGGGGATACTGCAGACGAAGCATGAGTTCCCGGGCATCAATGTCCGATTTAAAAATGACCTCTTTTCCAACAACAGCAACAATCCGATCAGCCACATCAGCCAAAGCTGACGCATGCAGAGAGGATGATCCAACAAAAAGCAACAACGCCGCTTTTTTCAATATTTTTTTCATGCCCAGAGTTCCTTTCTGATGAATATTTTAAAGTTCCCTTGCCACAAATCCCCTCAAGATACCTTGCTTCCTCTCAGATGAACAGAACTTTTCGTAATCCTGAGCCAGTCATAGACAAGAGGCGCAGCAACAAAAATCGATGAATAGGTACCAATCAGAATTCCCATAAAGACGGCAAAAGCAAAACCCCTGATTGCGGGTCCAGCAAAGATAAAGAGGACAAAAACAGAGAGAAGTACCGTTCCGGAAGTAATGACGGTACGGCTGAGAGTCTGGTTCATGCTTTCATTGAAAATACGCTCATACTCTGAGGGCTTCTGACCCCGTATTCTCTCTCTGATACGATCATAAACGACAACAGTATCGGTGATAGAGTATCCGGCGATAGTAAGAAACGCCGCAATAATGCTCTGATCCATTTCAAGCGGCATAAAGGCAAAAAGACCACCGAGAAGACTGAAAAGCCCCAAGACGGTCAGTATGTCGTGAAAAATAGCAATAACCCCTGCTGTCGCAAATTTTATTTCGAACCGGATTCCGACATAAAGAAGAATCGCAAGGAGCGACGCGAGGAGCGCTTTTACCGCAGACCACTTCAAGTCGGAGGCAATGCTTGGCCCGACAGCGTCAATACGGACAATTTCATGCACGTTCCCCTGGATCCGGTCGTTAAGAGCATTGGATACAAGCGATTTCAACTGCCCCGTATCTCCCTGAAAAACCGTGCTGAAAAGAAAAGAGCGATCCATGCCATACTGCTTCAGGGTTCCTGAAACACCTGCTGCATCCAGCACAGAACGGATCTGGCCAACGTCAACATTTTTCTCGAACCGTATTACCACTTCTGAGCCTCCCCTGAAGTCAATACCGTAGTTCAGCCCTTTGACTGCGAGCGAGACCATGCCCACAACAAGCAGAATGATGGAAAACCCGTACGCAATTTTACGATAGCGGATAAAGTTAAAGTTGGTCTTCTGAAAGATCCTCATGGGTTGAAACGTCTTGAAATATTAACCGAAACTTTTGTCTGACATAAGGTTTTTGGCGAGCAAGAGATTGAAAATCTCACGGGTCACCACAATGGCTGTAAACAAGCTTGCTGAAGTACCAATCATCAGCGTTACGGCAAACCCCTGAATTGGGCCGATGCCATAAGTATAAAGCAGAAAAGCTGCCGACAAGGTTGTTACATGTGAATCGAGAATCGACGAAAAGGCACGATCATAGCCTTGAGTGACGGCCGTAATCACCGACTTTCCTTCAGCAAGCTCTTCGCGTATTCTCTCATAAATAAGCACATTAGCATCAACCGCCATGCCGATGGTCAGCACAATGCCAGCAATACCAGGCAGAGAAAGAGAGGCATTGAACCCTGCAAGGACAGAGAGAACAATCAGGATATTGAGCACAAGCGCAATATCAGCGGCAATACCGGCTTTTTTATAATAGACCAGCATAAAAACCGAAACCGCACCAAAAGACCAAACAAGAGAGAGCATGCCTGCACGGATATAATCGGCACCGAGTGAAGGTCCGACCGTCCGCTCTTCAATAATGCGGACAGGAGCAGGAAGTGCACCGGCTTTCAGCACAATTTCAAGATCTTTTGCCTCTTCAAGACTTCCAATCCCGTTGATCACTGAGCTACCATTGGGAATTTTTGACTGGACAACCGGTGCACTATACACCGAACCATCAAGCACAATTGCGATACGCTTGCCAATGTTGGCACCAGTAATGCGGGCCCATTTCGAGGTTCCCTCAGAGTTCATCGCCATCATGACCTCTGGCTGCACACTTTGCGAGCCGAAGGTGGCTTTAGCTTCCGTAATAACACCTCCTGTAAGCTCAGGTGCCTTTCGGACAAGGTAGATTGAATAGAGCTTTTCACCACCGTTTCCCTCATCAGGCTTTGCAGCAAGCAGCATCTCACTGTCTTGGGGAAGCAATGCCTGAATGTCGCTGCGATGCAGTAATGAAAGCACATACTCCCTCGAGTGCGCTGCCGTATATGCCGTACCATACTGAGAAACACTGATAACATCATAAAGCGGCTTGGAGGATGGCTGCTTGCCGACGGCTGGCGGAGCAGTTGTTCCTGGAGGTAATGAGGCCGGCGCAACACTGGATATACCAGAAACAGGTAATGAGGCTGATGCGGCAGCCGTAGAATCAGTAACAGGTGGTGCCGCCGTCACGGCAGCGCTGTTTTGAGTGTTTTGTAAAAGGTAAGTGTTGATTCTGTCAAGCGTCCTCAGCATCTCTTCCGGTTCACGCAAAAGCCTGAATTCCAGTTTCGCTGTACCCTTCAGCAAATTCCTCACCCTGTTTTCATCAGAAACACCTGGAAGCTCAATAATTATTTTCCGGCTGCCTTGTGTGGTAATAACAGGCTCAGCCACACCATATTGATCAATACGGTTACGGATGATCTCTTTTGCGCGGGTCAGAGCCTCTTCAGACTCTTTGTCCAGTTTTCCTACAATTTCCTGGTTGGAATTGCGGATATCATAAAAATAGCGACTCAAGGGGATGTTCTCATTCCTGAATTCGGCAGAGAGAAGATCAAGAATCCTGGCATCGCTTTGAGTCGCTTTTGCTCTCACATTCTGCATGATGGTGGTAAACTTCCCATCCTTGTTCCATGCCTTCTGCTCGAACAGATCGACCTGGTCAACCTCCATGACAAGATGCATTCCACCCTTTAAATCAAGACCAAGTTTCAGGCTCTTTTTACGGGCATCGTCAATCTCTTCACGGTGATCCATTGCATACTTCAAACTGTCCTGTGCTGAAGAAAAACTGTTGAGCTGCGTCGAAAAAGAGTAGTCACGCCAGGTTGGCCATAATGACCAGAGCGCCACAAGTGTGACAACTGCGATAAGAAGAAGGTTAAAACGTTTATTTTTCATTGATGGCATCGCGTTACACTCGAAAGAAATACTTGAGCCAATATATAAAACGAGGTATTGATTAACTAACAATCTACATTCCGCAACATGAGGTAAAACAAGATGAGCCTTAGTCAATAAAAATCTCAATACCATTCCTTGGGTACGATCACCCCACTCCACTTTTCTTCACAAGAGCTTTCGCCCTGCAAGTAGATAAGCGCTCCATAATAAGCGATTCCGTAATAAAATAGCCAAGGCGCTTATGACTCAAGCGACGCTCAATGCAAAATTACGGAATGGCGCTTTGTGAAGCGCTTATCAATACCATTGTTTCAGACAGCTCAACCCGCTCCTCTCGTTCCGTACAAGAACGTTTCAATCATGGAAACAAGAGAACTATATTCAACAATTTCCCTCTTTACAACAAAGGCCAAAAAACTATAAAGTTATATTATATAACAACATAAAAAAACTCTCAACTATTAAAAACAACGTCCACAGAAACTTGCACACCTTTGGATACACGGAAAATACACCACAAAATCATAAAAAGCGGGGAAAATACTATTATGTGTATATTTTCCAGAAAATGACTTTACCCATCAATAAATGTTTCACGTGGAACAATACACGGCTCATGTATGATATTATAGTTGTCGGCGCTGGACATGCGGGCTGCGAAGCCGCACTCTCCGCAGCACGAATGGGTGCCTCATGCCTGCTCATTTCGTCGAACCTTACAGCAATCGCTCGGATGTCGTGTAATCCAGCCATAGGAGGTGTCGCAAAAGGACAGATCACGAGGGAGATTGATGCACTTGGAGGCGAAATGGCAAAAGCAATCGATGCGACAGGGATACAGTTCCGGATGCTCAACAGAAGTAAAGGACCAGCCATGCACTCACCGAGAGCTCAGGCTGACCCAACACTTTACACTTTTTATATGCGCAAGGTTATTGAAAGGGAGCGTAATATTGATCTTCTTCAGGATACTGCGACAGGCGTTGAGTGCTCGGCAGGGACATTTACGGGAATAAAGCTCGCGTCAGGACGCATTGTAAGTGGCCGGGCAGCTATTCTTGCCTGCGGAACATTTCTGAATGGGCTGATCCATATTGGCATGAACCATTATGCTGGAGGACGAACCATTGCCGATCCTCCAGTCTTTGGCCTTACAGAAAACCTTGTTGGGTTAGGCTTTGCTTCAGGCAGACTAAAAACTGGCACTCCTCCCCGTATTGATGCACGCACCATTGATTACTCTATGGTGGAAGAGCAGAAAGGGGATGAAGAACATGTTGCTTTTTCGTTTAAGCAAACACAGTCTATTAATCGACCTCAGATCAGTTGCTTTGTAACAAAAACAACAACAGCAACACATGAAATCCTGAAAAAAGGATTTGACCGTTCACCTCTGTTTACGGGAAAAGTCCAGGGGATAGGACCAAGATACTGTCCATCAATTGAAGATAAAATCTGTCGATTCCCGGACAAGGAGAGCCACCATATCTTTCTTGAGCCTGAAGGGTTTGATACGAATGAAATGTATGTCAATGGCTTTTCAACATCACTGCCAGAAGAGATTCAGTTCGAAGCACTTCGCTCTCTTCCGGGGCTCAGCAAGGTAAAGATGATTCGACCGGGGTATGCGATTGAATACGACTACTTTTTTCCGCACCAGATTAACAGAAGTCTTGAAACCAAAGTTATTAAAAACCTCTACTTTGCCGGACAGATCAATGGCACTTCAGGATATGAAGAGGCCGCTGCCCAGGGGTTGATTGCCGGTATTAATGCAACCCTCAACATCCAGAAACGACCTCCACTCCATCTCAAACGTTCTGATGCATACATCGGAGTCCTCATTGATGACCTGATCACCAAGGAGACCAATGAACCATACAGAATGTTTACATCTTCTGCTGAACACCGACTCATGCTTCGCCACGACAATGCCGATATTCGTCTTCAACACTTCGGCTTTGACGCCGGACTGCTTGACGCAGAAACATTTTCTCTCGGCAGCAAGAAACAGGCACTTATTGAGTCCCTCAATCAGCTCTGCCTTAAAACAAAACTTCACCCTTCTGAGGCCAATACACTCCTTTCAGCGCTTGGTTATCCGCCAGTCAATGCCCCACAAGGAGCCATGAGCCTCCTCAAAAGGCCCGGGGTTCATCTGGCAACACTTCTTGACGCATCACCTTTATTCAAACAGAGTGTCGAGGCCATAACCCTTGATGCCCTGATTTACGAACAGGTTGAAATTGACCTTAAATATGAGGGATATCTTAAACGGGATCTTCTCATGGCAGAAAAAATCTTGCGGCTCGATCTGCATCAAATACCCGCTTCATTCAAATATGAAAGTGTTTCAGGTCTTTCAAACGAAGGGAGGGAGAAACTGAAAAAACATCAACCGGATACAATCGGTCAGGCTTCAAGAATTCTTGGTGTCTCTCCATCAGACATATCCATACTCATGATACGCCTTGGTCGTTGAGCAGTATTGTTTGTTTCACGTGAAACATCTTCTCTCTGTTGACCCATGCCCTTAACCAAACATGCAACCATGGACAGCATAATCAGTGATATAGCACTCAATGATCTCTTGTTCGGAAAAGACAAGGAAGAGTATATCGTAGGTGCATACCAGCTTTCAGATACCCATATCAGGGTTTTTAATCGTGGAAAGGGGGAAGTTCGCCATCACGATGAACCATTTTTTCCCTTCTTTTTTCTTTCTGACAGCTCTCTGCTCGATGGATTTGTACCAGAAAATGGCGAGAAATTCTGGATGGTGAAGCTTGGAGGCTCGAATTATTATCAGAGTCTTGCCATTTTTCGAAACTGGAACAATCACAGGAGAGCCATCGACTTCATCAACAAAAAGCGATATGGCGACTCAACCGGAGAGAGCAACAAAAGCACTCCATACGAGACTAATACCCTTCTCTACAATAAAGGTGATGCGGTCACACAGTACTTTCTTCAAAGCGGAAAAACCCTGTTCAAGGGAATGATTTTTGATGATCTTTACCGAATGCAACTTGATATAGAGACTCATTACAACCCGGAAAAAAGTCGAAGTGGTGCCGCAGGTATTGGAGATGATGAGGTGATTATTATCTCTCTGAGCGACAGCAGGGGGTGGGAGTGCGTTCTTCACTCGAAGAACCGAACAGAGCGAGATCTTCTTGAAGAGCTTATTGCTTTAATCATTGCTATGGATCCTGATGTCATTGAAGGACATAACATTTTCAGTTTTGATCTTTCTTACCTGCAGCGCCGTTGCGATCTGCTTGATATTCCTTTTGCAATAGGACGCAACCGCTTGCTGCCAAAAACATATCCAGCATCAATTCGTTTTGCTGAAAGAAGTATTGATTATCCATTTTTTGATATTCCGGGTCGCCATGTCATTGATACACTCTTTCTTGTGCAGAGCTATGACGTCTCAAAACGATCAATACAGAGCTATGGACTTAAAGCCGTTGCAAAACATTTTGGCTTTGCCTCACCGGATCGAACCTACGTTGATTATAAAGATATTGCTTCTCTGTGGGAAAAAAATTACGAAAAATTGCTTACCTATGCCCTTGATGATGTGCGCGAAACAAGAGCTCTTTCATCACTCCTTTCAGGCAGTAATTTTTATCTCTCACAGATGCTTCCCTATACCTATGCCATGACGTCACGTATTGGACAGGCTGCAAAAATTGAAGTTTTGCTTGTCAGAGAGTATCTCCGTCGTAAACAATCAATTCCAAAACCCTCTTCGGGAGTGCAAGGCTCAGGAGGATATACAGAAGTATTTCTTAAAGGAATTCTTGGCCCGATTGTCTATGCGGATGTTGAGTCGCTCTATCCTTCGATCATGCTCTCGTACAATATATGCCCCAAGAGTGATGAACTGAGAGTTTTTCCTGGAGTACTACATGAGCTGAAAGAGCTTCGCTTTAAGGCAAAAGAGAGATCGCGCACCGAAAAAAACGGCGGTAATCTCTCACTTGCCAACAATTTTGATGCAATGCAGGGCTCGTTCAAAATTCTTATCAATGCCATGTATGGGTACCTTGGCTTTAACGGTGGTATTTTCAACGATTTTATTGAAGCCGATAAAGTGACATCAACAGGACAGGCTCTTGCCAGGCAAATGATTGTTGAATTTGAAGCCCGTGGGTGTAAAATTATTGAGGTCGACACTGATGGCATTCTTTTTATACCACCGCTGGGAGTGACAACGGAAGCCGCCGAACGGGAACTGGTAGCTGAAGTCTCTGTGCTTATGCCACAGGGAATCAACATCGGTTATGATGGGCGATTCAAAAAAATGATCTCCTACATGAAAAAAAACTATGCCCTTCTTGGATACGACAATATCATGACTCTGAAAGGCTCTTCACTGACCAGCCGAAGCAGTGAAAAATTTGGACGAGAGTTTGTCCGCAGGGGATTTGAAACATTGTTGACTGAGGATATCAACGGCTTGCACAATCTCTTTACCGAATACAGAAATAAAATTTTGAACCACGAGCTCGATATTTCAGACTTTTCAAGGACTGAAAGCCTTAAAAACTCCCTTGAACAGTATCTTGATGATGTAAAAACAGGGAAGCGATCCAAATCAATCACTTATGAAATTGTCTTGAAAAATGGCATGGACATAACAAAAGGGGATAGAATTACCTTTTATGTTTCAGGATGTGGAGCCGGATCTGCTTCTTATGACAAGGGGAAACTTGCGTCGGAATGGCAGAACGAACGACCCGACGAGAATACCCAATTTTATCTAAAGCGCCTTGATGAACATTGCCAAAAATTCCTGCCGTTTTTTAAGCCTCAGGATTACAGTATGATTTTTTCGGATGACACACTCTTTTCGTTTTCTGCAGAAGGGATTGTGCTTCAAAAGGAGATACGGCATACAGAAACAAATCAACAGGGCTGAGAACTTCGTCGATTCTATTTATCCTCACGTTGTAATGCTTATATTACCCGTAGTAGTCAGGGATGAGAATTTCCCTGATTTTTCACGACAACAATAGAAAAAAATTTTTTTAATCAATTCGATACAATCAGCATGACAGATAATAAAGTACTGCCCATAACCGATGACGTCAGTTGGATTGGGGTTCTTGATCCCGGTCTCATCACCTTCGACATTGTCATGGAGACAAAATATGGCACAACCTATAACTCCTATTTTATCAATGCCGAAAAGAAAACGGTCATAGAGACGACAAAAGAGAAGTTCTGGCCATCATATCTCGATAAAATCAAGCAGGTAACCGATCCTTCCGAAATTGAGTATATCGTGCTTGATCATACGGAACCCGACCACTCTGGCAATGCAAGGAACCTGCTGGCCGTTGCACCAAATGCTACCGTCGTTGGCAGTGGCAATGCCATCAAGTTTCTCCGTGATCAAACTGGCCACGATTTCAAGTCACTTGTGGTAAAAACCGGTGACACACTTAGTTTGGGCAACAAAACCCTGCATTTCATCAATGCTCCAAACCTCCACTGGCCCGACACCATTTACACCTGGCTTGAAGAAGATCGCATCCTTTTCACCTGCGACTCATTCGGCTCTCATTTCTGTAATGAAGAGATGTTTGATGACCTTGTCGGTGATTTTGACGACTCTTTTACCTACTATTTTGACACCATTCTGAAGCCATTCAGCAAATACATGCTGCAGGCGATTGAAAAAATTAAACCACTCGACATCAAGGTAATTTGCCCCGGTCATGGTCCAATTTTAAGATCAAACTGGAAAAAATATGTTGATCTTTCACAGAAGTATGCAATAACGGCCATAGCTCTTCCACAGGAAAAAAATATCCTGATCGCTTATGTTTCTGCCTACGAAAATACAACATTGATGGCTGAAAAAATTGCAGAAGGGCTTCGCCAGTCATGTGACTTCAAGATTGATATTTGTGACATCGAAGCTATTCATCCATCAAAACTTGAAGAAAAAATCGCACATTGTACAGGTATTATTGTTGGATCACCAACAATTAACCAGAACATACTGCCCCAGATTTATCAGATTTTTGCAACAATCAATCCTATCCGCGACAAAGGAAAACTTGCTGCTGCATTTGGTTCTTATGGTTGGAGTGGTGAGGCTGTGCGTATGATAGAGAGCAATTTTACCATGCTTAAACTGAAGGTTTTTGAGCAAAGCATCGCGGTGAAATTCAAACCCCATGAGCCGGAATTTGAAAAATGTATCGCTTTTGGAAAAGCCTATGCTGACAAAATGATTGAGATCAATCAGCTTAGTTGTTCGCTTTAAGGTTTCCTTTCCTTGATAAAAAGGAGCGTCGTAATCCCTGACGCTCCTTTTTTATCTAAAAATAATATCCTTCACCATTGTCCCTGTCAACGAGCCATTCAACTTGGCGAGAATATCCTGTTTACGAAAATTAAGTTCCATTCTCCAGGCTGGATTTTTTACCCGAATAAACAACTCACCATTGGTAAAGCGTTCGATAGTTGTTGCTGATGAAATTGCATCTCCAACAACGCTATGCCATATCTGCACTGTTTTGTATTGATGGTATGCTTCGGTCATGCCTAAAACCTGACATACCTCACCAACAGCATCGGATATTTTTGTAGGATTTTTAGTTCTTGACACGTTTTCTACTCCCTGATATGTTGCAGCGATTCCATAGAGAAAGCTGTGACTTTACGCCCGCCCTTTTTTTCGGCTGAAGTAATAATCGTTTGCCCGCATGTTTCAAGTATACTGAAAATATCGGCTGTACGTGACGCATCCAGCTCACTGAATATATCATCAAAGAGACAAAGAGGTTTTTCTTCAAGAATTGTATGATACACCCGATATTGAGTCAATTTGAGGGAGATGAGAAATGTTCGCAATTGACCCCGTGAAGCATATTTTTTTATCTCTTTTTCTTGAAGCAAAAAAAGCAAATCATCACGATGGGGACCTGTCAGGGTCTGGCCCCTCAAAATTTCCTGTTTTTTTGTCTCTTCAAATCTTGCTAAAAAAAGAGTAGCAAGTACTTCGTGCGTAGTGTCATTATTGATATTTCCCAATGAACAACGATACAGGAGAGAGGGGTGTTCATCAATTGACAATTGCTTATATAATGTCTGAAATTGGTAACAAAATGGTATCAAAAACTGCATTCGTGCATACACAATGGATGCTGCAAGCTTTGCAAGAGTTTCAGTCCAAAGCGATAGCATGTCTTTATGGACATTATTACCAGAATATAGCTGAACAAGTAGGGCGTTTCTTTGATGCAAAACCCTTCTGTATGCAAGCAAATCGTCCAGATATTTGCGGTCTGTCTGACTGATAAGAGTATCAATAAAACGCCTTCGTTCAGCAGGCGCTCCGTTAACAATAACAATTTCGGATGGTGAAAAGGTGATACAAGGAATCCGGCCAATATGGCGTGAAAAGGGTTTTAACTCACTATTATCAACTGTAACCTGTTTATCGCCTCCTCTCGTATACACTACTTTTACAGTAACAGAAGCATCAGTTTCACTAAAAAAATTCCCATTGAGTATAAAATAATCGGATGCAAAACGGAGACACTCACCATCAGTAGCGCCGACCTGGCTTTTGGTCAGCGCACAATAATGAAT
The DNA here is from genome assembly GCA_903838025.1 of uncultured Chlorobiaceae bacterium. Classification (GTDB taxonomy): domain Bacteria; phylum Bacteroidota; class Chlorobiia; order Chlorobiales; family Chlorobiaceae; genus Chlorobium. The sequence continues at coordinate 8,197 of CAILXB010000270.1, read as the reverse complement.
ACCCTCAAGAATAGAGGTTTTTCCTGAACCGTTTGCACCATGTATGAGGGTAATACCATCACCCGGTTCAAAGGTTAATAACTGATGATTTCTAAAATTCTGGTACTTTATACACTGTAATCTCAATACAATTCCTCACCACATCAATTATTGATTCTGACAGGCATCACAAGAACAATCAATTTATCGTCCTCTTCCACTTTATGTGGCTTGAAAATGACAGCCGTCGTTGGACTTTTCAGTTCAATACGAATATCGCTGTCATCAAGATGTGCCAGAGCAGCCTCAATAAATCTTGAATTAAAACCGATGGTAATATTTTCACCTTCGTAGATACATGGTAACTCTTCCTGTGCGGCCTCCCCTTCATTGGTATTTTCAGCCATCACTTTCAAAAGTTCCCCCTCTATCATCATTTTGACATCACCAATACTTGAAAAACGGCCAACACGTCGTACAGAATCATAAATCATGGACCGATCTATGATCAAATGCTTGTCATGTTCAACAGGAATAACTGCATCATAGTTTGGATAAGGTTCAACAATTAATGAAGCATCAAGCACAATGTTTCCAACAATAAAACGTACAAACCGGCGATCAGAATCAAGCTGCATGGTAATTGACTCATGCTGGGCAAGTTTTTGCAAAATTGAGAGAACTCTTGCTGGTATAACAATTTTCTGTTTTTCTGCAATATCTGATGACAAGTTTTTTCTACAACGCACAAGCCGATGCCCATCGGTAGAAACTGCTGTAAGAATACTGCCTTCAAGTTCAAACAGCACCCCCATCATCGCTGGTCTCATACCATCAATGCTACAGGCAAAAATAGTTTTTTGAATCAGATCGAGCAGTTCGTTTGTGGCCAGTTCAAGAGAGATGTCGTAGCTTTTTTCATGCTTTTCCTGCTTGCTTTCAAATTGGCAGGGTATTTTATACTTCCCCTTATCAGTTGTGATATGAAGTGTTCCATGGTCACTTATTTCCTGACGCTCAATGACAAAAGTTACTGCAGTATCATACATACTTCTGAGAAAATCCTGCAAGGTTTTTGCTTTGATACCAATGTTCCCAGTATCAGATGTTTCTACGTCACTTTTTACAGTAATTGAAAGTTCACCATCTGTAGCAAAAAGAGTTAGGCTGCCAGACTCAATGGATAAGTGAACATTTTCAAAACGGGCATCGATGGCTTTTGCAGGGATGGCTTGTGCAACTTTACCAATAGCATCCTGCAATTGACGGATTGAAGATGTTAATTTCATCTGCTTCAACTTTAACTATTTAATATTTATAAAAAAATTGTTGTTGTTGTTGACTGTGTGGATATCTGGATAACTTTAATTGTTTTTTTTGTAAATGATTTTGAAAATGTGATTTAACTGGTGCGTTGCCTGTGTCTAAAGTGTTGACTACCTGTGTGTTTGTGCGCGTTGGTTTTGTTTAGCGTTTGTTGACATCCTCCAGCCCCTCTTTTTTGTGTTGACAATATTCGTGTTATCAACACTAAACCCACAACATACCAACACTTTATACACAAAGGGTTTTACATTGAGAGAATCTCTATTCTTTTTTTGATCTCTTCAATTTTTTTTCGTTCTTCTGCCACTGTGTTTACTTTTTTTGTAACTGTGTTAACAGCGTGAATTACCGTTGAGTGATCTCTTCCTCCAAAATGCAGACCAATTGTTTTGAGTGACGAGTCGGTCATAAGTTTTGAGAGATACATCGCAATTTGGCGTCCTACGGCGATCTCCTTTTTTTTGGATTTTCCTTTCAGATCATTTGGTGTGATTGAAAGGTATGAGCAGACCGCTTTTTCGATGGTGTCAAGGGTCAGTCGTTTGGTTGTATGGCGGATAATGTCTTTCAGTGTTGATTTTGTAAACTGAAGATCAATCTCTCTGTTATCAAGAGATTGGGCTGCGAGCAGTTTAACAATACATCCTTCGAGCTCCCTTACATTTTCGGTAACATTGGTCGCAATGAATTCAATGACAGCCTCATCCAGATTTACTCCACTTTGATGGAGTTTACTAAGGATGATTGCTTTGCGCGTTTCGTAATCAGGGGGTTGGATATCTGCCGAAAGCCCCCAGTTAAAGCGTGATATCAGGCGATCTTCAATACCCTTGATATCTTTTATTGGACGATCAGCCGAAAGAATAATTTGTTTATTGGACTGATGGAGCGTGTTGAAAATATGAAAAATCTCTTCCTGGGTTTTTTCTTTGCCTGAAAAAAATTGAATATCATCGATAATCAGTACGTCAATTGATCGATAAAAAGAGGAAAATTCCTGGATTTTTCCGTTTTGAATGGCGTTGACGAAATCAATGGCAAATTTTTCACTGGAAACATAGAGCACCCTTTCCGAAAGTCGGTTTTCGCGGACACTGTTACCGACCGCTTGCATCATGTGTGTTTTTCCAAGCCCTACCCCACCGTAGATAACCAATGGATTAAATGCGTTGAGTCCGGGACTTTGCGCAACTGACTTTGATGCAGCAAATGCAAGTGAGTTGCAATCTCCCCGAATAAGTGTATCAAAAGTGTATTTTGTATTCAAGTGTGTTTCAAAGCGTGCAAGATTTTTTTCAAACTCTTCAGTGCTTTTTGCCTGCTTTTCTGTTGCACGACTGGCAGCGATAAAATCGCTGTTCATGGCATTCTGGTGCGGTAATTCTATGGTGACTGGTTGCCCTTGTGATTTATCCATAACAATTGAATACATCAGTTTTGCATCGGGCCCTATCACATCTTTAATGGCAAGTTTTAGAAAAGAGGAATAATTTTCTTCTATCCATTCATAAAAAAACTGGCTTGGAACTTCAATGGTCAATTCACTCCCTGAAAAACTCAACGGCTTGATTGGAAAAAACCAGGTTTTGAATGCCAAAGGATTTATTTTCTCCTTAATAGCACTAAGGCAGGATTCCCAGACTTGCTGCTCCATGGAGACGCTTTTCTGAGGTTTTGTCTGCGGGTTTTCTGGAGATGGTTTCAACGTAACTTCAAGCATAAAAAACGGAGATTTGAGGAATAAGGGTCGATGCGTTTGACCCTGTCAACATTCACTGTGCACAAGTTAGTTTTTTATGTGGACAAAAAACAATTTCCTTTATGAAAAATCCGTTGTATGGGAAGAGGTGTTTGATGGGGGTTTTCAACAGGCTAAATTATTTTTTTTATTTACTTTAACTTGTTTTGTTGTTTAAGTTGTCAACACGTGTTGATTCTTTTTGATTGGCGCCCACTCTGGGTTTTCGGGGTGTTTGATTATTTTGTCCACAAGTTGTCCACATTGTTGGCAACTTGTGGAACTGTTTGTGTTTTCGCCCTGCTCTTGCCCCTGTTTTCCTTATCGAGAGCGTTTTATTCTTGTCTGGAGGTCGGTCAGGGAGCGGAACCATTTGTTAATGATTGTTCATTGTGTTAAATTGCGAGCCCTGTAATTTTGAATGTACATAAACAAGTGTGGAGCTTTAAGCGATGAAAAGAACGTATCAGCCGCGGAACAGAAAAAGAAGGAACAAGCACGGATTCCGTGAGAGAATGTCGACCAAGAATGGCCGGAAAGTGCTGTCAGCAAGAAGAGCCAAAGGGCGTCACTCGCTTTCAGTAAGCAGCGCAATGGGTACGGCAGGTCAATAGGCTGGCTGTGAGAGTGCCAGAATCAAAAAACAATGCTCTTTTCGAGTTTTGAGCAAGTTGCGCGTGCATTCTCTCGGCAAGCATGAGATTTTGAGAAAAAAGGTGCCGATTTCACTTCTTTTCAAGACAGGAAGAAGTATGAAGGGTAGTTTTTTAAGAATTGTATATGCCTCCCTTACGCTTGAAAACAGTCTTTTTCAGGGAGTTCCAGCTATTTTGTTCGCGGTGAGTAAAAAAACAGTCCCTTCTGCTGTTCAGCGCAACAGGGTCAAAAGAATGATGAGAGAGGCTTACCGGCTTGAAAAACCATTGGTAGAGAGTAGAGCAGAGAGCGAGCATGAAGGGAGTGCCAGTGAAATGCTCTGCATCGCTTTTCTGTATATGGGTAGAAGAAAGACTTTCCCGAACCTTGAAGCCTTCAGGGAGGAGATCAGGGGATTAATGAAAGGTATGATTTTTTCCTGAACCCTGACTGGTTGGCTCAATGGTGATGTCACGAGTTTTTTTACCGGATAAAGGGATATGAAGAACATGAGTAGCTTAAAGTTTTTCAATCAGGTACCGATAGCGCTGATAAAATTTTACCGGGCCTTTCTGTCGCCATTGCTCGGCCCGTCCTGCAAATATTTTCCCACCTGTTCCAGTTATTCGCTCGAAGCTTTTCAGCAGCATCAATTTTTTTATGCGTCCTGGTTAACGGTTTGGCGTATTCTTCGGTGCAATCCCTTTTCAAAAGGGGGATTTGACCCGGTTCCTCCTGTATCTGTAAACAAAAAAAAGTTTTCTCGTAAAACTAAAGAGAGTGGTAATGGATAGAAATTCAATAACCGGCCTTGCAATTATAGCCGTGATTATGATGGTCTGGCTTCAATTTATGTCGCCAGATAAAAAACAGGTGCCGCCAGCAACGGCTGTGAAAACAGAACAGGTGGGGCAGCAGGTGCAGCAAACCACAGCTCTTCCAGTTTCTGCGGCTGATACTTTTGGTCTTTTTGCGGCATCTTCTGCTGGTAAGGAAAAACTGTTGAAGGTCGACAATGATCTTTTTCAGGCAACACTTTCATCGAAGGGTGCAACGCTGAAGTCACTTGTACTCAAAAAGCATCTGGATGGCAATCGCCAGCCCTTTGATCTTGTCAGTAACGGAAAAAGCGGAGCACTTTCGCTGCTTTTTCTTACCCGTGAAGGCAAGCGAATTGATACCCGTGACCTTTATTTTAGCAGTGTTTCGCTCGATACACTTCGTACCATTAGTGGAAAAGAGAGTTACGCGGTTCGTTATCACCTTGATGTGGCTCCCGGTCAGGCTATCGACATTACCTATGGGTTTCGTGGAGATAGCTATAAGGTAGATTATGATGTCAAGTTGACTGGATTTGCCAATGCACTTGCAGGAAATGAATACCAGTTGCAATGGGATGGCGGGTTACCATTTTCAGAAAAAAACCGTCCAGATGAAGCGCAGAGCGCATTGGCCAGTGCATATCTTGGTGGCAGTCTGGTAAAGCTTGATGCAAGCAAAGAAAAAGAGTCTTATCGTGAAGAGCAGTCTGGAGAAGCGCAATGGGTTGGAGTGCGTAACAAGTATTTCGTTGCTGCGCTGATTCCCCTCGGACGTTCAGCCGGGATTTACCTTGACGGGAAAAAAGAGACAGGCAATGATTATGAAAATTACCTTGCTGCGTTGAAGATGGCTGTTCCCGTAACAGGTGGTGTGGTTGATGACAAGTTCAGTCTCTACCTTGGGCCGCTTGACTACAACATTGTCAAGGCACAAAAGGTCAATTTGGAAAAAATCATGGACTTCGGCTGGGATTGGCTTACCAGGCCTTTTGCCGAATATATCATTCTTCCGGTCTTCAACTGGATGAATGGCTTTGTCGGTAATTATGGTGTGATCATTATCATTTTTGCATTCCTCATCAAGCTGGTCACCTATCCCCTTTCAATGGCTTCAACGAAGTCGATGAAAAAAATGTCGGCCCTGCAGCCAGCCCTCAAGGAGCTTCAGGAGAAGTACAAGGATAATCCCGCAAAACTGCAAAGTGAGCTTGGCCGGATTTACAAGGAGGCTGGAGTAAACCCGATTGGAGGCTGCTTGCCTGTGCTGCTCCAGATGCCGCTCCTCTTTGCCATGTTCTACGTTTTCCGTTCATCAATCCAGCTCCGCCAGCACAGCTTCCTCTGGGCAAAAGATCTTTCGGTGCCCGATTCAATTTTCGATTTTGGTTTCGCTATTCCTATGTACGGGAGTCATATTGCGGTTTTCCCGATTCTTATGGCGGTGACGGTCTTTGTGCAGCAGAAAATCACTCCGACGACGCAGAGCAATGAGCAGATGAAAGTGATGATGTACATGTTCCCTGCCATGATGCTGCTCTTTTTCAACAACATGCCTGCCGGTCTTGGCCTTTACTATTTGATGTTCAACATATTCAGTGTTGCGCAGCAGTTCTACATCAATAAAACTACGACGGCTGCCGACATGCCTAAGGTGAACCTTGGCCTTGCTCCTGCCAGTTCAGCGAGGAAGCAGAAAAAAGGGGGAGCGAGAAAGTAGGCACGATGATGGCGCCCATTGAGCAGTTTGATGTGTGGCTTTTTCGGTTGTTGAACCTTCATCTGGTTCATCCTGTAACCGATGAGCTCATGGTTTTTCTGACCAACGGGCGCATGTCATGGCCAGTTTTTGTTCTTGCCGCCCTATTCATGGTTGCCCGAAAGGGAAAAAATGGCTTTTTGATTCTTTTTCTTGCCCTTCTTGCGGTTGGCCTTGCTGATTTTGTGGCTTCAGGCATGTTCAAGCCCCTTGTTCAGCGTATCCGGCCCTGCTTTGCCCTCGATCATGTTCGCCTGCTCATCATTCAGCCACACAGTTATTCCTTTGCCTCATCTCATGCAGCAAATTCTACTGCAGTTGCAACGGTGACCTGGATTTTTTTTCATCGCGGCGTGCTGGTTGAAAAGCTCTTTACTGGTACCATGATTCTCTTTGCGTTGGCCGTCTCCTTTTCGCGCGTTTATGTAGGCGTTCATTACCCTGGCGATGTTTTTGCAGGCATGGTAATAGGTGTATTCAGCGCTTTTCTTATCTATCTTCTCTTTTCCTGGCTTTTGAAAAATGTCATCCAGCCTCGTCTGATGCGCAAAGAGAACCGCAGTCATGGTTGAGCACTACTGGGGCATAGACCTTGGTGGCACCAAAATTGAGGCGGTGGTCACCACGAATGTCATGAAGCCGGTGATTCGTCGTAGAATCGTCACTGAGGCCTCTGGGGGTTATAGCCATATTCTTGAGCGTATTAAAAATTTGATTGAGATGATCTCACTCGAATCCGCTATTGAGCCCCCTTCATTGATCGGCATCGGAACTCCTGGACGCTATGATGACGTGCAACGAGTTATGAAAAATTCCAATACTGTCTGTCTCAATGGTCGTAACCTGAAAGATGATCTTGAGCAGATCCTTCAAAGAGCCATTGTGCTCGAAAATGACGCAAATTGTTTTGCGCTTGCGGAGTCCATGCTGGGCGCAGGTGCATCACTCATGCGCGCCCCCTCAAAGCTCGCCTTTGGTATTATTCTCGGAACCGGTGTCGGTGGAGGTATTGTTTGTGGCGGCCATGCCCGCCGTGGCGCACACGGTATTTCCGGAGAGTGGGGGCACAATGAGCTCATCCCTGGCGGTGAACCCTGCTATTGCGGCAAGCGAGGCTGTGTTGAAACGGTTATCTCCGGCCCGGCACTTGAGCGTTATTATCAGCAGTTGAGTGGCAGCTTTAAACCGCTTGAGCAGATTGCTGCGAATTACGGTTCGGATGGAGCTGCGGAAGAAACTATTCAAAGACTGCTCTTTTATTTTGGCAAAGCGCTCGCAGCGGTTATCAATATTATCGATCCCGATTGCTGTATTATCGGAGGTGGAGTGGGCCGTGTAGAACAGTTGTATTCACCGCAGGCAGTTCAGGCCATTGAGAAGTATCTCTTTAACAGTGAACTTCGCACTCCCCTGCTAAGGCCGCTGCTTGGCGACAGCGCCGGGGTTTTTGGAGCGGCGTTGTTGACTCAGGCTTTATAACAGGCTAATTTGAGAGGGCATTGATTCGTGAGCGGCAGCGGAAAGGGATTGAGCTTGCGTTCTTCGTAATCATTGGAACGTTCTTGCTCCTGAAGTATCCGTATCGTCGAGCAACTCAATTGGCAGGCGTTGATTACCATTGGAAAAGCCAATCCACCGCCATGCATCCTTTGATGCCGAAAGCAGCTTCAGCTCCTGTTCACTCCACGAAGCGGTTTCGTTGTCCGGCAGGTTTGCCATAGTCATGAGGCAGGTGCCAGAGTGCGCATCCCAGAGCTTCAGCGTGTTATCGAGGGAACCGGAAACGATGCGCGTGCCGTCCGGGCTGAATCCCGCAGCAGTGACCGAGCAGGAATGGCCGTCGTAGATCGAGCACCGAGCGGTTAAGGGAAGCATCGTGCTGGCCATGCCTTCGCAGCGAGCGACAGAATAAAAAACGTTCTCATCAGGGAAATCAGCCAT
>CAILXB010000269.1 GCA_903838025.1 uncultured Chlorobiaceae bacterium | reverse complement strand
GTCTGAAGTTGCCCGGGTGTTTTCGGTTGATGAGAACTCTTCTTCATTTTTTTCTTTCCTGCATTGCTGCCACTCCTGCCTCGTACGAGGCTCTTTTTTATCAATGTTCCGGAAAAGGAAAATACAATGAAAGAACAGCAATTAGTGCCGAAGGATTTTCTCGGCCTTCAACTCGCAGAGCCGTTAATGAGGGCACTTGCAGATGTCGGGTATGAAAACCCTACTCCAATTCAGGCCCAGACAATTCCTCTTATTCTCAGTGGACGTGATGTCCTCGGGCAGGCCCAGACCGGCACCGGAAAAACGGCCGCTTTTGCCCTGCCGATTCTCTCCAATATTGATCTTGACCGTGCCGAACCTCAGGCACTTGTGCTTGCCCCGACAAGGGAGCTTGCCATACAGGTTGCCGAGGCATTTCAGCGTTACGCCGAACATCTTAAGGGTTTTCATGTTGTCCCTATTTATGGTGGTCAGGATTACGGTATTCAGCTTCGCATGCTCCGGCGTGGTGTGCATGTTATTGTTGGTACACCTGGTCGCGTTATGGATCACATGCGTCGCGGCTCGCTCAATCTCACTTCGCTGAAATGCCTGGTGCTTGACGAGGCCGATGAAATGCTCCGCATGGGATTTATTGATGATGTTGAATGGATTCTTGACCAGACACCGAAAGGTCGCCAGGTAGCGCTTTTTTCGGCAACCATGCCCACGGTCATTCGTCGTATTGCCCAGAAGTATCTGAACAATCCTGCGGAAGTGACCATACAGACAAAAACCACAACGGTCGACACCATTCGTCAGCGTTACTGGATTGTCGGTGGAAGTCACAAGATTGATATTCTGACAAGAATTCTTGAAGTCGAGCCGTTTGACGGCATGCTTATTTTTGTGCGCACCAAAACCATGACGCTTGAACTTGCCGAAAAACTTCAGGCAAGGGGATATGGCGCAGCCGCCCTGAACGGTGATATGGCCCAGAATCAGCGTGAACGCACGGTTGAGCAACTCAAAAACGGAGCGTTAAGCATTGTTATTGCAACTGATGTTGCCGCACGCGGACTTGATGTAGAACGCATCAGCCATGTGATCAATTACGATATCCCTTCCGATACCGAATCTTATGTGCACCGTATTGGACGTACCGGACGTGCTGGACGCACCGGCGACGCCATTTTGTTTGTCGCTCCAAGAGAGAAAAACATGCTCTACTCTATTGAACGGGCAACGCACAGCCGCATTGAGCTGATGGAGCTTCCGACAACGGAGGTGATCAACAACAAGCGGATTGCAAAGTTCAATCAGCGCATTACCGACAGGATTGCCGCTGAAGACCTTGGATTCTTTACAAACCTCATCGAGCAGTACTGCCATGAGCATGATGCGTCACCAATTGAAGCTGCTGCTGCGCTTGCTGCGATGGTTCAGGGCGAAACCCCGTTGCTTTTATCCAACAAGCCAGAAAAAAGGTCTCATGACGATCGTGATGGAGCTGGCAGAGATCGCGGCTTCGACAGAGAGCGGAGTTCAGAGAGAGAGCGTGCTCCTGCGAGGAGAAAAAGCAAGGGCGAGACTTATGGCGATGAAGGAAAACAGCGGTATCGTCTTGAAGTTGGCAGTGAGCATGGTGTGAAAGCGGGTAATATTCTTGGCGCTATCCTTAACGAGGTTGGTCTTGATCCAGAATCGGTTGGTCATATTTCAATCAACGAAAGTTTCAGCACCGTCGAATTGCCGCAGGGTATGCCGGACAATGTTTTTCATGAACTGAGAACGGTCAGGGTTTGCGGTCGTCAATTGCGGTTGAGCAAAATGGAAGATCAGGAACGTGAGTCACCTTACGGCCCAAAAAAAAGTTTTAACAAGCCCTTTAAACCGGCAGGAAAAGAGACAGCATTCTTTACCGGCGGAAAAAAGAAGCGTAAGGGTTAAATTCTCAGGGTTTTATGTTTTTATTCAGGCGGGGAATTGTTTCCCCGCTTTTCTTTTTTATCAAACAGGAAATTATGTCAGTTACTTCGTTTAAAGAGCTTGTCCCTATTCTTCAAACCGCAATCGGTCCGATGATTCTTATCTCCGGTCTCGGTCTTCTGCTTCTTACCATGACCAACAGGCTTGGTCGTATTATAGACCGCTCTCGTTCACTGCTCGATAATCTTGAGTCCTATCCAGAGACCTACATCATCAGGATAAACAAGGAGGTTGCCATTCTTTGGAAACGGGCACGCTATATCCGTATTGCTATTCTTCTTGCCTGTATGACCTGCCTTGGAGCCTCAATGCTGATTATGATGCTGTTTCTCAGTGCGCTTATCAATATCGATCTACCGATGCTCTTATCGGCGATATTTATTCTCAGTATGCTCTGCCTCAGTTTTTCCTTGCTCTTTTTCCTTGTTGATGTGAACATGACCCTTTCAGCCCTGAAAATAGAGATGGAGAGCCATGACAAGAAGAGGCTCATCATCGAGACAAAGGGATATTGAGCCATGGAAATGCTCATCCCCTCGGGTGAAAGCTTTTGTGCACCTCTTTGATGAATGAGCGGTCGATATGCGTATAGATTTGTGTGGTGACGATTGAGCGGTGTCCGAGCATCTCCTGGACAGCGCGAAGATCGGCACCGCCCTCAAGAAGATGGGTAGCAAAGGTGTGGCGAAAGGTATGCGGACTGATGCTTTTTTTAATTCCGGCCATGAGGGCATATTTTTGTACCATGGTAAAGAGAGCCATGCGTGAAAGTTTTATGCCGCGTGAATTGAGAAAAAGATAATCATCGGAGTTGCGCTGCACAAGTACCAGACGCAGTTCCGCCAGGTATCGCCGGATCCATGTGATGGCAGAGCTGCCCACCGGCACAAGCCTCTCTTTTGACCCCTTGCCAAAAATTCTCACAAAACCTGCATCAAGAGAGAGGCTTTGCTGCCGGATGCTGATGAGCTCACTTACTCTGACACCCGTTGCGTAAAGAAGTTCAAGTATTGCTTTGTCACGAAGATCATATTTTCCGGGTGGGTTCAGTGCCTCCGGAGCAGCGAGCAGGCGCATGGTCTCCTCAACCGTCAGGACGCTCGGCAGGTAGCTTCCTTTTTTTGGTTGATGAACGTTTTCTGCCGGGTTTGTGCCGAGTGCGCGCTCAAGGACCAGAAATTTATGAAACGAGCGGATCGCAGAGATGTTCCTCGCGATTGAGCTTGCTTCGAGGCCAATAGCATAAAGCTCGCCCACAAACTCCTCTACATGCTGGTTCGTGATCTTTTCCATCGGAATGGAACTCCGTTGCATGAAAAGGAGGTAGCGCTTGAGATCGTTCTGGTACGACTCCCGGGTATTGGTCGAAAAATTGCGATCAATGGTCATATAATTCAGGAAACTCTCAAGAGCGCTCCGGTAGTTATGGCGCAGCATATCCATCTCTTTACCCTTTTGTTTTGCGCAGTCGCTGGCAGAATCCGCCATCAAACCCGGGATACTGGCCTGGCAGGGTAAGGAGTGCGCCACACCCCTCATCGCCCTGCCGAAATGGTTCCGGAACACTTTCACCTGCCGGTTCAGCTATAAAATCGGGGTGTCGCCGCAGAAATGAGTAGATTTGCAGGCTGTTTTCTTCTGGCTCAATGGAGCAGGTTGCATAGACCAGAACACCGTCTTCATCGAGCAGTTCTGCTGCATGATCGAGCAACTCAGCTTGCAGTATCTGGAGTTCAAGAAGAGTTTCAGCGCTCAATTTCCATCGCAGTTCGGCGCGTCGTCCAAGCACTCCGGTGCCTGAGCAGGGGGCGTCGAGCAAAATGAAGTCGGGACGGATGTCGGGTGTAAAGCTTCGGGCATCCTCCGCCACGGTGTGGATAATGGTGATGCCGAGAGCTTCGGCGTGCGATTCTGTTTTTGCAAGTTTCTGTTCATAGCGGTCGATAGCGGTAACCTGGCCACTGTTGTTCATCAGCTCAGCCATGAAGGTGGCTTTTCCTCCCGGCGCGGCGCAAAGGTCGAGCACGTTGCTTCCTGAAGCCGGATTGAGCAGCAGGCAGGCAAGCGCTTGCGTCGGGTTCTGGACGGTGAGGCGTCCGTCGATCACTGCGGGTTCAAAAGAGCCGAAATCCTTGGAGAGAAAAAAGTTTTCAATGCCGCACTCTTCGTGTGTAGCGTCAGTCATTGCCGGATCGGCAAAAAACTTTCCTGCGGAATTTTTCAATTGATTAATCCTGAATCCAAAAGAGGGAAACTGATTGTTATAGATAAGGGTATCTTCACATTTTTGCACTCCGTAAGCCCTGACCCACCGCTCAACGAGCCACTGCGGGTGTGAGTACTTTACGGCGAGCCGCTCTTCCGTAGTTTTCTCTTTCAGCCACTCATCAAGGGCGACGCTTTCGGGAGTAATTTTTCTCAAAACACCGTTGACCAGTTTCGACATCCTGTCACCCTTGTATTTTCGGGCAAGCTTCACGCATTCGTTGACGGCTGCCCAGTCGGGAACCTTGCTGAGGAAGAGGATTTGATACGCTCCGAGACGGAGAATGTTTTTCATGACCGGCGCAGCCTTTTCCAAATTGTGGTGGTAAAACCGTCCGATAATGAAATCAAGCTGAAGCCGGTAGCGCAGAACCCCGTTGACCAGCCCTGTGGTGAGTGCCCGGTCAATACGGTTCAGTGCGGAGTGTTGCAGAGCTTGGTGCAAAATCTGGTCAGATCG
>CAILXB010000268.1 GCA_903838025.1 uncultured Chlorobiaceae bacterium | reverse complement strand
TCTGCAGTGCCGGGGCGATGGTATCGGGATGCAGCACTTTTGCACCAAGATAGGCTAGTTCAGCTGCCTCCGAGAAAGTCATCACCCTGATGCTCCTCGCTTCAGGCACCATACGCGGATCGCAGGTCATGACACCATCAACGTCCGTCCAAATCTCTATCGCCTCCTCATTGAGCCACGAACCAAGCAGCGCCGCCGAAAAGTCGGAACCACCCCGGCCAAGCGTCGTCGTGCGGCCATCTGCTGTTGCGCCAATATAGCCCTGCGTCACCACCGTTGTGCCGCCATCAAGCAGCGGACGGATAAGGGTGTTCGCACGCGCTTCGCACACCTCCTGCAGGGGACGGGCAAAGCCGAAATTGTCATCCGTAATCATCACCGTCCGAACATCCACCCACGCAGCCTTGTGCCCCAGCTCCTTCATGACCGCCGCAAACACGGTGGTAGAAAAGAGTTCACCGAAGGAGCAGAACATATCCCTCGAACGCTCCGTCAACTCGCCCACAATATCAACACCTTTAATCAGCATCTCCAGCCGAGCAGCAAGCTCCTCTATTTTCGCCGCAAGCTCCACCTTCAACTCCCCATCCTTGATCAACTCATCAAGCAGATCGAGATGAAAATGACGCACCTCACCAGCCAAAGCCATCGCCTCATCAAGAGCACTGCGCCCGGAGGCATCAGCAATACGCACCAGTTTATTGGTAATACCACTGCACGCGCTCAGCACCACCAGAGGCACCCCCTTTTGCTCTTCCCTTGCAACAATGGAGATAGCCTGGCGCATGGCCTGGGCAGTCCCCACAGAAGTCCCTCCGAATTTCATCACCGCCATATCTTCACTCAAATAATTTAATGTAGTATCTTGACTCTTGTGTTGTTTCTCCCGCTTCCTTTCACAGGAAGCCCGGCATTGGTTTCTCTTCTCAAAAAAACTGAACAATGACTCTCTTGCAGCAACCATCCCGCCCAGCCTCATCATCGAGCCTGCACTGCAGAAGGGCCTTGCTCCTCTGCACCATCATCGGAATGATACTCAGCGTTACCGGCTGCCAGAACACCTGGAGCGGCTCAACAGGATACCGCATGGAGAGCAAATATAGTTTAAAAAACAGAAAATCGCATATCTCCTGCCGTCCCCAAGGGAGCCAATTCGCCGTCACCTGCCCGCTGCCACTCAAGGTAGCCCCACACTCGCTCGACCAGCTCTTTTCATCCATAGACGAATCCCTCGGCACCCGATACCGCTATGGTGGAGCCTCACCCGATGGGTTCGACTGCTCAGGGCTGGTGCTCTACCTCTACAAAAAAAACTTCCAAATGCTTTTGCCACGCACCGCCAGCGAACTTGCAACACTCGGCACCATTGTACCAAAAAACAGCCTTCGCCCTGGAGACCTTGTTTTTTTCAGTAACGCAGGGAGCATCATCGACCACGTCGGCATCGTTACCGGCCCAGAGAGCTTTACTCATGCCGCACGAAACGGCGTCAAGCGCAGCAACCTCTACGAACGCTACTACGACAGCCACTACGCCTTTGCCGCACGCATCATCACTGCCGAATAAGCTCACCACTCCATTGCCGGAGGAAATCACTATATTGCCGCCATAAACCCTATTAATAACTGCACGACCCCTTTTATGCCTCAACCCGGAACACACCACTTTATTGAACTGGCTTTTCAAATAGCCCCAGACCTGCACGAGCTCTACATCGGACTGCTTGCCGCCCAAGGCATCGACTCCTTTCTCGAAGAGGATCACCAGCTCCTCGCCTACCTGCCCGAAGCCGAATGGAACGATGATAAAGAGCAGAGCATACGCACTATGCTGCAGGAAAGGGTGGGCACCATTCCCATCTACACCGCAACCTTCATCGCCGACCGGAACTGGAACGCCGATTGGGAGGCAACCCTGCAACCCATCGAAATCTCCGACCGCCTCCTGATTATCCAGAAAAGCAGCGACGTCACGCCAAAACCCGGCCAGATCGTCATCGAAATCAACCCGAAAATGTCGTTCGGCACCGGCTACCACGCCACAACACGCCTGA
>CAILXB010000267.1 GCA_903838025.1 uncultured Chlorobiaceae bacterium | reverse complement strand
TTTTTTGCACAAAGGGCTCATCTTTTAAAGAGGGTCGTTCAATTTTCAAAAGCTCCATGAGAGAGCCAAGCCCAAGAGCGCCATCTATTTCATAGACGTTTCTTTCGGCAACATCAAGATTTTTCATCAGAAGCTTTCTCACCGCCACCGGCATTGCTGGCGTAATGTCGAGACGGACAACCTTTCCGTAACGGCGTGAGCGGATTCCCTTTTCGATGGTCTTCAGCAAATCTCCCGCTTCATCCTCCTCAATTTCAACATCGGCGTCGCGAATCAATCTGAAAAGATAGGCCTTGGTGATCCTCATTTTTGGAAACAACTGTTCCAGATTGTTTTCAATAAGATCCTCAAGCCAGATAAAGCGAATAATGCCATCATCATCAAAACCCCTGATCTCATTAAGGCGAAGAAGCCTTGGAAGCATACTTGGAACTTTGACACGGGCAAACTTCAACGTAGTGCTTTCATCGTCGACAATTTCTATGGCGAGATTCAGCGAAAGGTTCGACATAAAAGGAAAGGGATGGCCGGTATCGAAGGCCAACGGAGTCAAAACAGGATAAATCTCCTTGCGGAAATAGTGGCTCAATGACTTTTGCTTCGTTACAGATAATTCCGAAAACCGAAGAAACTCAATACCCTCCTGCTGAAGTGCTGGCACCAAGTCTTGATAAAAGCACTTGTTTCTCTGGCTGAGTTGCTGCAAAACCATTGTCCTGATTTTTGTGAGCTGTTCAAACGGGGTGTGGCCATCAACCGTTCGATCAACAATACCTGCCTCATACTGATCCTCAATACCGGCAACCCTGATCATGAAATATTCATCAAGGTTTGAACTGAATATTGAGATGAATTTCACCCGTTCCAAAAGCGGATGCGCTTCACCCTCAAGCGCCTCTTCAAGCACACGCTGATTGAAAGCAATCCAGCTCAACTCCCTGTTGAGATAACAAGAGGTGTCGAAAAAATCCGGAAGAGCCACGACCTTGCCATCCTCTTCCTCATTCCATGTCTGCATAAGAGGCATAAAAAAATTGATCCCGGCCTCCCCATGCCGTATAAAAAAAACACCACAAATTTTGGGGACAATGAACATTTAATGACAATAATGTAGATGCTTTGGCGTCATGAACCAATGGGCTTTTGTTACGAGTATGTAAACAAATGCCGGTACGGCGACCAAAAAGGTTGTGCGCCTTTTTGGAAAGGTATATTGGACAATCTTTATCCCTTGCCAGCAGAAGAACGGTGATCTACTGGCCTGGCTTTTCAATATCGATCATTCATTTTTGGAGATAGAACAGATGAGTACAAAAGCAATAAAACGACTTTTCGCCGATGTTATGGCCCCTCTTCTTGATGGAAAAAGCGATATCGACTGTTCAAACAGGGGGTTGACCTCTCTTGAGGGATGCCCGGGAATTGCTGCAGGAAATTTCAACTGTTCAGGAAATCAGTTGACAACGCTCGATGGTGGCCCTCACACCGTTATCGGTGATTTTATCTGTTCGAATAACCAGTTAACCTCACTCGAAGCAGGCCCTGATGACGTTCACGGCGATTTCGATTGTTCTCACAATCACTTGATCTCACTCGAAGGTGCTCCAAAAAAGATAACCGGGAATTTCGATTGTTCCGCCAACCAGTTGACCTCGCTTCATGGCGACCTAAAAAAAGTTGGTGGCGATTTTTTCTGTTCGGAGAACCTGCTCACCTCACTCCATGGTACTCCTCATAAAGTTGGTGGCGATTTTTCATGCTCGGAGAACCTGCTGACCTCACTTGAGGGCGCTCCTCGTGAAGTTGGCGATTTTGACTGTGCCCACAATCAGTTGACCTCACTCGAAGGGAGCCCGGATGAAATTCACGGCGATTTCGATTGTTCTTACAATCAACTGACTTCACTGGCAGGCTGCCCGAATTTTATTATCGGTGACTTTTTTTGCACCGGGAACCAACTGACTTCACTGAAAGGTGGACCGGTGGTTGTGTACGGAAACTTCGATTGTTCAAACCATAAGCTGGAATCACTCAAGGGAGCTCCAAAAGAGGTGGAGGGCGATTTTAACTGTTCAGGAAACCTGTTGACTTCACTTGCGGGAACGCCTCTGGAGGTTCGTCATTTTGATTGTTCCTGCAATCAGTTAACAACACTCCGGGGTGCACCTCATAAAGTCAGCGGCAATTTTTCCTGTTCAGCAAACCTTTTAACATCGCTCAAAGGTGCTCCCAAAAAGGTCAAGGGCTCTTTTAACTGCTCAAGCAACCAATTGACAACACTTGATGGGGTACCAAAAAAAATCAAAGGGGATTTCGATTGTTCCGACAACCGACTGAAAACTCTTGAAGGAGATCTCAAGAAAGTGAGCGGAGATTTTATTTGCGGGGGAAATATCGGAATATTTGATGACGAAGAGGCACGGGCAATCTGCACGATCAAAGGGAATACAATCCTCTGAAGCGCTCCGGCAATCGGGACATTGAGTTGTTTTATTTTACCTCAAACTCTTCTATCTTGATAGGGCTCAATGTACCGGTTTTATATCGGGCTATTCCATTTTTAAATGCAGGCTGCGGATGCACACCACCCCGAAAACGGTATACTTTACCAGCTCAACCGGCTTGCTGCCCGGAAATGCACTTCCCGCCGGTTGGCATTTGCAGGTACACACCTCCCGCAAAGAGCGGCGGGAGTTCTACGATACCTTTGAGTGGCAGGCTTTTGAGAAAGGAGTTGCAATTGTAAAAAAGAGAAGAACCCTTTTTTTGACCGATCTCGATACCGGCCAGGAAAGGAGCACTCTCCCCTTCCCGGAAAATCACTCCTCGTTCTTCTCCGATGCACTTGCCTCCGGAGCCCTGAAGGCGGAGCTCTCTTCACTAACTGATATCAGGGCATTCATCAAGCTATGCTCCGTGAACGCTCTCATCACCTCATACCGCATTCTTGATGACAACGAGAAGAGTATCGCACTGCTGACCTCCGAATCACTCTCGCTGGCCGACCAGGAAAAGCCGGAACCCTTTGTACATCTTCTGGCACTCTCGCCGCTCAGGGGATATGACGATGAGTTGGAGCGAATGGTAACGTCATTGACGAATGACGGAGAAATTGCAAAGGTTCTTGATTTCAGAGGGCTTTTTCTGCTGATCATGAAAACTGCTGGCCTCAGCGTGCAGGGCTACTCTTCAAAAATCAACCTCAATCTTGACAGCGATGCTCCTGTGTATCACAGTGCCCGTCAGTTGCTTCAGTTTACTTTTTCTGTCATGCGGGCCAATGAAGAGGGGATCAAAAAGAACCTCGATTCCGAATTTTTGCACGACTATCGTGTCGCCATACGCCGCACCCGCT
>CAILXB010000266.1 GCA_903838025.1 uncultured Chlorobiaceae bacterium | reverse complement strand
ATACGGGGGTGAACAATCCCTGTTTTCGCTGGCGGACGAAGAGCTGGATGGTGCCCTGGGGCTGGTCATGGAGCATCAAGGGCGAAAATGCCCCACTGTTGCAGGCTTGCTTATTTTGGGAAGTGCAACGCTACTGCGCCACCACTTGCCTGCTTATGAAGTTGCATTTCAGGTACTGCGAGGCACCGATGTTCGAGTCAACGAGTTTTACCGAAAGCCACTGCTGGAGACCTTTGAGGAGGTTGAATTGCAGTTCAAGCCCTGGGTTGTTGAAGAGGAAATTCAGGTAGGATTGTTTCGTGTACCAGTTCCGAACTATGATCGCAGGGCCTTCCGTGAAGCCTTTGTGAATGCGTTGGTTCACCGCGATTTCAGTACACTTGGGGCGGTTCACATCAAACTCGATGATGATGGTTTGAACATCAGCAGCCCTGGCGGATTTATTGAGGGCGTGAATCTCAATAATCTACTCGTGGTGCCTCCGCGCTCGCGTAACCCGTTACTGGCCGATATTATCAAGCGGATTGGTCTGGCTGAACGGACTGGTCGAGGTATTGACCGCATTTACGAAGGGATGTTACGCTATGGTCGCCCGGCACCCGATTATTTCCTCTCCAACGCCTACACCGTCACTCTTTTTCTTTCAAATGCGTCCGCCGATTTCGATTTCCTCAAGATGGTGGTGGAACAGGAGGATAAGCTTGGAACCATGCCGATCGACTCGTTGATCATCCTGTCGCGCCTTCGAGAAGAACGTCGTTTGACAACGACTGATCTTGCTCCATCTGTGCAAAAGCCGGAAGCCAATGTGCGGGCCACACTGGAAAAGTTGGTCGAAACCGGTTTTCTGGAGCCGCACGGAACCGGTCGTGGCAGATCATACATGCTGAGTGCACGGATGTACCAGAAAGCAGGACAACGCGCAGAATATATCCGTCAGGCAGGGTTCGATTCCATCCAGCAGGAGCAGATGGTGCTCAATTATATTGGCAAGCACGGCAGTATAAAAAGGGCCGAAGTAGTCGAGCTGTGTCGTCTTAGCCCGGATCAAGCGTATAAGCTGTTGCTAAGACTTAAGCAACGGGGTGAAATCGAACAAATAGGGCAAAGAAAGGGGGCGTTCTATGAGCGCAAGCGTTAATTTATGCGTCAGGCGCAAATATATGCGCCTGTTTATGCGTCAGGCGTATATGGTCAATTGAATCAATAACATAGGAAGGATTGGGATAGATTTTGATGGAAACAGCAAAACTCAAAAAATTCGCACAGTTTGCTCGGCGTAGTCTGATTGAGCAGGTCTCTGCCAAACTCAATTTGGTGCTTGCCGAGGAAAGTGCCGCCCGACGGGAACAACCGAAGGCGATAGCTGAGCTTGAAAAGCAGCTTCAGGAGCATGAGAGGGAACAGGTTGTTGAGCGAATTGCTTATACTTGGTTCAACCGCTTTTGCGCCTTGCGTTTCATGGATCTGAACCGCTATACTCGAATTGGTGTAGTGTCGCCTGCAGAAGGGCAGTTCCAGCCTGAAATTCTGGCTGAGGCAAAGATGGGTCATATTGATGAAGAGATGGTGCCTGAAAAGATCCGCCAGCAGATTTTTGCTTTGCTTGCCGGTACTGTTCCCAGTCGTGATCCGCAGGCTGAGGCCTATCGCCTGCTTGTGGTTGCCGCTTGTAACGATTATCACAGGGTGATGCCCTATCTCTTCGAGCGCATTGCCGATTTCACTGAACTGTTGATGCCTGAAGATCTTCTCTCCGGCAACTCAATTCTTGCCTACACCCGTGAAACGATGACCCCGGATGTTTGCGGAGCAGGAAGTAATCAGTTGTCAGTAATCAGTAATCAGCAAGAAAATAGTGACAACTGTTGGCTGAAGGCTGACAGCGCAGCCGCCGAAGGCGGCGTAGAAGTGATCGGCTGGCTCTACCAGTTCTACATCTCCGAGAAGAAGGACAAGGTGTTTGGTGATTTAAAGAAGAACAAAAAGATCACGCCCGAGAATATTCCTGCCGCAACCCAGCTTTTCACGCCGCACTGGATTGTACGTTATCTGGTTGAGAATTCGATTGGCCGCCTCTGGATGCTCAACCGCCCCAACTCGAAGCTGATTGAGCAGATGGAGTATTACATCAAGCCCGATCAGCCGGAATCTGACTTTCTGCACATCACCAAACCGGAAGAGATCAAGATTTGCGACCCTGCCTGCGGCTCAGGCCACATGCTCACTTATGCCTTTGACCTTTTTTATACCATTTATGAGGAGGAGGGGTATGAGCCCTCGGAAATCCCGGAAAAGATTTTGACGCATAACCTCTACGGTATCGAAATTGACGAACGGGCAGGGGAACTGGCTGCATTTGCCTTGACTATGAAGGCTCGTGCACGGCAGCGTAGATTTTTCCGCAAGCCAATACAGCCAAATATCTGTGTACTACAGAATATTCAGTTCGATGATAGCGAGCTAAAAAACTACATGGATTTTATCGGGCGGGATCTCTTCACCGCTCCCTTGCAAATAACACTTCAGCAATTTGAAGAGGCTGACAACTTTGGTTCACTGATTCGCCCTGCGGTGACTGATGTGGCCGCCATGCTGAAGATACTGGAGGAGAAGAGTGTTTCTGGGCAACTCTTTCTCGGGCAAACTCATCAGAAGGTCTTGCAAGCCTTGCAGCAAGCCGATTACCTGAGTCCGAAGTATCATGTGGTGATTGCCAATCCACCTTATATGGGCGGGAAAGGGATGAATCCTCGGCTTGGTGCTTGGGTAAAAGAGAACTATCCCGACAGCAAATCAGACCTCTTTGCCATGTTCATTGAGCGCAACCTCGATTTAGCTCAAAAGCATGGCGCTGTAGGGATGATCACCATGCAGAGCTGGATGTTCCTCTCCAGCTTTGAAAAGCTTCGTGAAAAATTGCTCGACAACGCCACCATTCTCTCTATGGCTCATATAGGTGCACGTGGCTTTGACAGCATTGGTGGCGAGGTTGTTTCAACAACTGCGTTTGTGCTGGAAAACGGATACATTCCCGATTATAAAGGAGCGTTTGTTCGCCTTGTTGACGGTAAAAGTGAAGCTGAAAAAGAGCGTATGCTGAAGGAGGCAATACAATGAGCGATTTTTTGAAAAACCTCCTTACCCAGCCAGAAGGCAAAACTCTTGAGTTCAAACGGGACAGCTCTTCGTCAAAACCGTTCTTGAAAACTCTTGTGGCGTTTGCCAATACGGCGGGTGGGCGGTTAATTATTGGAGTAACTGACGACCGACTGATTATCGGTGTAGAGTCACCTCTTGACGAAGAGGAGCGGCTTTGCAGTTTGATTGCTGATTCTATTGCTCCCCGTTTGGTTCCAAACGTCGAGATGGTAACCGTTGAGGGTAAGACGTTGCTGATGGTTGAGGTGTTTCTTAGCGGTACGCGCCCCCATTATTTTAAAGCCGCAGGTATTGATACCGGTGTTTATGTGCGCCTTGGTTCCACCAACCGTCAAGCCGATGCCCATTTGATCGTCGAGCTGCAGCGAGGTGTGGCGGGGATTAGTTTTGATGCCTTACCCATGCCCAATCTGGTTCTCGAAGCGCTTGACCTGCCTGCCATTCGGTCTGACTTTGCTGATAAAACCCCGGATGAACGGATGCTGCAAAGCCTTAAAATTTTGGTACGTCATCAGGATCGACTGGTTCCCAGCCAGGGAGGTATCCTGCTTTATGGAAAGGAGAGACGCTTTTATTTTGATGATGCATGGATTCAGTGCGGTCGTTTTATCGGCAACGACAAGGGCGACATCTTCGATCATATTGATATTCACGACCCGCTGCCCAAGGCTGTGGAGAGTATTATGCTTTTTCTCAAAAAACATGCTATGCGTGGTGCCGATTTTTCAGAGATTCGGCGTAAGGATCGCTGGAGTATTCCAATCAACATTTTGCGCGAAGTGGTGATTAATGCGCTGGTTCATACCGATTATTCCCATCGTGGAACCCCAATTCGCATCGCATTTTTTGATAACCGCATTGAGGTTGAAAGCCCAGGGCTGCTGCTGCCGGGCCTCACTGTTGAGGATATGAAGCAAGGTATTTCACAAATCCGCAATCCGGTTATCGCTCGGGTGTTTCGGGAGCTGGATTTGATTGAACAATGGGGTAGCGGCATCCCTGGAATCTTCCGGGAAGCCAAGGTCAACAATCTGCCTGAGCCAATCATAGAAGAGTTGGCGGGGCGAGTACGTTTCACGGTGTTCCTGCCCGAAATGTTGCCACTCTCCCGTGAACAGTCGCGAAAATCCGAATCGACCCAATTGGGGCAAGTCGGTGAGCAAGTCGGTGAGCAAGTCGGTGAGCAAGTCGGTGAGCAAGTCAGTGAGCAAGTCGGTGAGCAAGTCGGTGAGCAAGTCGGTGAGCAAGTCAGTGAGCAAGTTTTATGTATGTTGCGATCCTGCATGGCAGAGCCACAAAGCCGGTTTGAATTGCTCAAGGCGGCAGGTTTAAGTGATGTGTACCTGAGCTATCGACGGCATCTGGTGCCTTTGCTTGCACAGGGAGTGATTGAACGAACTATTCCTGAAAAGCCTAACAGCCGGTTGCAGAAGTACCGGTTGAGCGAGAAAGGCAGGGCGTTGGTGGAGGGGGGGGGATAGTGGATAGTGGCCAGTGATTAGTGGATAGAATGCTTTACAGGGAAGAAAAATGCAGTGATAAGATGTCACTATGAATAACAATAAGTCAATTGAAGTCAATGGGGCGTTGATTACTGTGTGTAAGCACGATGATGCCGATTACATTAGTTTAACCGACATTGCTAACGCTAAAACTGGAAATGCCCGTGCTGCAGATGTAATAAAGAATTGGATACGCAATCGAGGTACTTTGGAGTTTATTGGTACATGGGAACAACTCAACAATCCCGATTTTAAAGTGGTCGAATTTGACCACTTTAAAATGCAGGCAGGTTTGCCAACTTTTGTGTTAAGCGTTGGTCAATGGGTAGAAAAAATGCGGCTATCACTCAAATGCACTCCCTTCTTGCAATCAACGATTTGCAGCATCAACTGGAGTTACACCCATGAGTGAGAATCAAGCAAATTCAACACAAAATACGAAACAGTATTTTTTTCGCGCTTCAGCCGCCGATTTTAAGAAGATACCCGGCAGTCCGATTGCGTATTGGGTATCTGAGAGGTTTCTTGGTTGCTTTACGGATAATCCTGCCATAGGTGATCTGATTGCTTTGAAGGCTGGAATGTCCACTGGAGATAACACAATTTTTCAAAGAACATGGCCAGAGGTTTCTACGAGCAACATTAGCTTTTCGACATCAGATAACAATGAGACCGTATTAAACGGCATAAGGTGGTATCCATGTCACAGTGGTGGCGAATACAGAAAGTGGTATGGAAATCATGATGTTATCGTAAACTGGTATAAGAACGGAGAAGAGATTCGCGTTTTTGGCATTGATAAAGGGAGGCAAAAATCTGCTGTTCGTAACGATTCGTTTTATTTCAAACAGGGTATTACATGGTCTAAAATAAGTTCAGGGCGGTTTGCTGCTCGCTTGCGTCCGTCTGGTTATTTATTTGATGATACAGGGCGAAGTGGGTTTTCATCTGACTGTGTGCTAACAATGCTTGCACTGGGTATTTTTTGTTCTTCACTATCAAACATGTTTCTTGAAGTGTTGTGTCCAACACTAAGTTTTACCAGTGGAGAACTGGCTAAAATCCCATTTTTCAAAATTAATACTGTGCCAACAGATAGTGTTGTTAAAACAATAACTTATCTTATTTCGATAGCAAAGTCTGACTGGGACTCCTACGAAACCTCATGGGACTTCACGAGTCTCCCGTTACTTCAAGTGACCAGTGACCAGTGTCCAGTGGCCAGTGAAGAAGAAAATCCTGAGTTCCAACTAACCACTGGTCACTATCCACTGGTCACTCCCGACTATCCACTGGCCACTAAACTCAGCTTTGCGTACGCAAAACTCCGAGCCCACTGGCATCAGATGACGCAAGAAATGAAGCGCCTCGAAGAAGAGAACAACCGGATTTTCATCAACGCCTACGGTCTGCAAGAGGAGCTGACACCCGAAGTCCCGCTCAATGAAATTACCCTGACCTGTAACCCGCATTACCGTTACAGCAATAACAAAAACGCTGGAGAGCTTGAAGCGCTGCTGCTGGCTGACACCATGAAGGAGTTTCTCTCCTACGCAGTTGGCTGCATGTTTGGTCGGTATAGTTTGGACGTACCAGGTTTGATACTTGCAAATCAAGGGGAAGGTCTTGAAGACTATTATCGTATTGTTAGTAATCAGTTATCAGTAATCAGTAATCAGGAAGAAGAAGAGTTTGTTACTGATGGCTGTCAACTGATGGCTGACAGCTTCCCGCCCGATGCCGACAACGTCATCCCAATCCTCGATGGCGACTGGTTCACCGATGATATCTCGGAGCGGTTTCGCAAGTTCCTGCGTGTTACCTTTGGCGAGGAGCATTACGAAGAGAACCTGAAGTTTATTGAAATTGCACTTGGCAAGGAGATCCGCAAATATTTCCTGAAAGATTTTTATAACGACCACCTGCGCCGATACAAAAAGCGCCCGATTTACTGGCTCTTCAGCAGCCCGAAAGGCAGCTTCAACGCGCTCATCTACATGCACCGCTACCGCCCCGATACAGCGAGTGTGGTGCTCAACGGCTATCTGCGCGAGTTCCGCACCAAGTTGCTTTCCCGTAAAAGCCAACTCGAAGCGGTCAGCATCAGCGCCAGCGCATCACCCGGCGAAAAAACCAAAGCGCTGAAAGAGATTGAAAGCCTCAGGAAAATGATTGAAGAGCTTGAGAGCTATGAGCGCGATGTGCTCTATCCGCTTGCTACCGAGCAGCTCGAAATCGACCTTGACGACGGCGTAAAAGTGAACTACCAGAAATTTGGCCCGGCTCTCAAAAAGATCCTCGGCCTTGATGCAAAAGAGGAGTGAATATGCATGTCCATAAGTTAACAATGACCGGTTTCCGTGGAGCAACGTCGCTACCGCTGACACTCCATGATCGAGTCAATGTGTTTTTCGGGACAAATGGTTCCGGAAAGTCGAGTATTCTTGATGCTTCCGCTATTCTGCTCTCATGGTTTGTCAATCGGATCAAGCATGAAAGTTCTTCAGGACGCCCTCTTCAGGAGACAGATATTCGTAACGGTGAAGCATCTGCAAATCTTGATATTACTTGCAATTTCCGAGGAAGCTATTTTTCCTGGAATTTGGCAAAAACACGTAAAGGGTATAGCAAGAGAGATACGGTTTCAATTCTGCTCTCTACCACCTTGGTTGCAAAGCAAGTTCAATCTGAGATTTCGGCAACCAACGGGTTGACAAATCTGCCGCTGATTGCCTATTACCCTGTTAACCGTGCGGTACTCGACATTCCTCTTCGCATAAAAGAACGGCATAGTTTTGATCTTCTTTCAGCGTACAGTGATTCGTTAACGGGTGGCGCAAATTTTAGAGCTTTTTTTGAGTGGTTCAGGGAGCGTGAAGATTTGGAAAATGAAAACAGAAAATATGCTGAACAACCTGTAAAGCCTGAAGGATACCAGTTTCCAGATCGGCAACTCGAAGCTGTACGTGCCGCGTTGATGCTCTTTATGCCTGAGTTTACTAATCTCACCGTACGTCGTAATCCGCTTCGCATGGAGGTGGAGAAAAATGGCAAGACGTTGAGGGTCAACCAGCTTTCAGATGGCGAAAAGTGTTTGATGGCTATGGTAGGAGATCTTGCCCGCCGGATGGCCATTGCCAACCCTTTGCGACCCAATCCTCTGGAAGGCGAGGGTATTATCCTGATTGACGAAATTGACCTGCACCTTCATCCAAAGTGGCAACGGATGATTGTTCCGAAGCTTCTTGAGGTATTTCCAAATTCCCAGTTTCTTATTTCTACCCATTCACCGCATGTCATCACACATGTGCAGCCGGAGAGCCTGTTTCTGCTCAAGCAGACTAATGAGGGAATAGTGGCAGAACAACCTTCCGAGTCTTACGGGAAAAATGTAGACCGGATTCTCGAAGACCTGATGGGGCTGGACACAACCCGGCCCGACATTATCAGCACAAGGCTTCATGATATTTATACCGCCATTGATCAAGCTCATTTTGATGAGGCGCGGCGTTCCATTGCCGAAATGAAGTCTGAAATTGGTGAAGACCCTGAACTGCTGAAAGCCGAAATCCTCATCAGGCGCAAGGTGATTATTGGCAAATGAAGTACATCGTCAAGCAGGAAGAACCGGCGGCTTTGGCCGAGTGGAAAGCCCTCAAGAATGATGAATGGTCGCCGACTTACGGTAAACTGAGTGGAGATGTTAAGAACATTGTCAAGATGGCTCTTATGGCTGAGCAAGGGTATATTTGTTGTTATTGTGAGCGCAGGTTAACTGATAACGATTCTCATATTGAGCATTTCAGCCCTCAGGAGAATACATCAACAGACCCGTTGGATTTTACTAACCTGCTTTGTTCTTGTCAGCAGAGATTGAAAAGAGGAGAACCGCGTCATTGTGGCAATCTGAAGGATAAGTGGTTTGATGAGCAATTGCTGCTATCTCCGCTTGATCCGGAATGTGAGAGCAGGTTTGCTTTTACCGGAGACGGATATATCAGTTCCGCACAACCGACGGATAAAGCTGCAACTGAAACAGTCGTCAGGCTTGGTCTTGATATTCCCAAACTCAGAAGCTTGCGAAAGAGTGCTATTGAACCCTTTTTGGATGACTCTTTGAATCAGGATGACGTGAATCGCTTTGTTTCGGGATATCTTCAACGGGATAGCGGCGGAATGTACGGAGAGTTCTGGTCAACTGTACGTTACCTTTTTGGAAGCTGACTTGGTGCAACTGAACTACTAGAAATTCGGCCCGGCTCTCAAAAAGATTCCCGGCCTTGAAGCAAAAGAGGAGTGAAGTTCAGATGAAAACGATAGAACACAATACCAACAACAACGGAATTCGTATGAAGCTGAAGTCAATTGACCTGAAAGGGTTCAAGGCTGTTGATAGCCAATCTGGACAAAATATACCGTTAGGAGATGT
>CAILXB010000265.1 GCA_903838025.1 uncultured Chlorobiaceae bacterium | reverse complement strand
CCTGCCGATGCCGAGCCCATTCTTCCGCCCGTGAACTGCCCCTCCTGCCATACGCCGCTCGTCAGGCCGGAGAACGACGTCAGTTACACCTGCCCGAATGAAGAGGAGTGCCCGGCCCAAATCAAGGGGCGGGTGCTCCACTTTGCCTCGCGCAACGCCATGGATATCCAGACCCTCGGCGACTCACTTGTTGAGCAACTGGTGGCCAAAGAGCTTATCAAGGGCCCTGCCGATCTCTATTTTCTCCAGGAACAAGAGCTTGCACAGCTTGAACGCATGGGGCCAAAGTCGGCACAGAACATTTTGCGAGCCCTTGAAAAAAGTCGTGAAAAAAGCTACGAGCGTCTCCTCTACGCCCTCGGTATCCGCCACGTCGGACGAGCGACCGCCCGTGAGCTCTCGCAAGCATGCCCCTCCATTGATACCCTCCAGCAGGCAACCGAAGAGCAGCTTGCAACCGTACCCGATATCGGTCCCGTGGTTGCGAAAAGCATTATCGGCTACTTTTCCAGGCCTTCATGGCCAGCCCTCCTCGAAAAACTGCGAGCCGCCGGCTTGCCCCTCTCGGCCTCAGCACCGAAAGAGCAGGTCAACAGCAATTTTGAAGGGCTTACGGTACTCTTTACCGGAGGGCTTGAGCGCTACGACCGCCAGAAAGCCGGAGAACTGGTGATGGAGCGCGGAGGCAGGGTAGTAGGGTCAGTAAGCAAAAAGACCAGCATGGTTGTGGCCGGCAGTGACCCCGGCAGCAAACTCCAGAAAGCCCTCAAACTCGGCGTCCGGGTGCTCTCTGAAGATGAGTTTGAGTCAATGCTTTGATCCTGCGACCAAGCCCCTGGGAGCGCCAAGCCCCAAGCTCCCTCAGCGAAAAAAAATGTAGGGGCGCCCCTTGTGGGTGCCCTCTGAAATTTCCCGCCGCCCTCGGCATTTCCGGCAACTATTTTTTAGCAACGTAAAGAATCGAAGTCTCAAAGGTCATCGGAAAATACTCCGCCTTCTTGAAGCCGCTTTTTTTCAGGATGGCCGTGAACGCCTCAGCCTGCGGAAACTTTTCGACCGAGTGGGGCAGATAGTCGTAAGCAAAGGTAGACTTGCTGAACAGTCCCGCAATTTTCGGCAGCACACGCTTGAAGTAGACGAGATAGAGCTTTTTCATGATCGCATTGCGCGGTATCATCGGCTCAATAATGAGGGCATGGCCGCCTGGCTTCAAAACGCGGTGAAACTCCCGCATCCCCTCGTTCAGGTTTTCAAAATTTCGCACCCCAAACCCGGCGCTCACCACATCAAAGCTCGCATTGCCAAAGGGGAGCTTTTCGGCATACCCCTCAATAAAGGTGATCTCTGGATACTTTTTGCGCGCAAGCAGCAGCATTTCAGGTGAAAGATCAAGAGCTGTCACCTTTGCGCCTGCTATTTTTGCCATGGCATTCGCCAAATCGCCCGTGCCGGTAGCGACATCAAGAATCCGGGGAGCCGTATTTCTGCCGAGCAGCTCTTTTGCCCTGCTTGTCGCCTTTGCCCGCCAGTAGTTATCTATTCCAAGGCTCAGCAGATGATTCAAAAAATCGTAGGTCGGAGCAACCTCGTCAAACATGCTCTTGATCGAAGCTCTCGATTTTGTCTGATTCAGAGATTTTGCGCTCTCTTTGGCCAGATTGCCCGTAAGGTCAGCTTTTTTTGCCATAAACATCTTCCGGGTTAAACATGAGTGTATCACAAATCTCCATAGAGAGGTCGCTCGTTGCCTTGCGATAAAAACAGGAGTGGTAGCCAACGTGGCAGGCACCGCCAGTCTGTGAAACCTTTAAAAGCAGAGTGTCGCCATCGCAGTCAATCAAAATATCGTGCACCACCTGCATGTTGCCCGACGATTCACCTTTCAGCCAAAGCTCCTTGCGGCTGCGGCTCCAGTAACAGGCTCTCTTTTTTTCGAGGGTAATTTCAAGACTCTGGCGGTTCATCCAGGCCATCATCAAAACCTTGCCGGTTTCATGATCCTGCACAATTGCTGGAACAAGCCCTTTTTCATCAAACTTTACTGTTTCAAGAAAGCTTTTCTGGATATCT
>CAILXB010000264.1 GCA_903838025.1 uncultured Chlorobiaceae bacterium | reverse complement strand
CTTTTTGCACGGTAATTTCGCTCGATAGTTCAGGAGCTTGGGCTCTCTGTTTTTTTTGCAAGATTTTGTCGTCAAAAAAATCCGCAGCACTGTGTTATTTCTGTTACACGCAGCCTTTAGATAGCCCCTGTCAGTTGATGTATTTCTAAAACTGAAAACAGGTGAACAACAAATGAACAAAAAAGTATTTCTCGTTTTCATGGCCGCCATTCTCAGCAGCAGGGGGCTTTTGGCCGACGAGCAGCCAATGAGCTTTATCGGGGAGGAGATGGTTGTGACTTCAAGCCGTGTCGGGGAGCCGAAAAGAAATGTGACCTCCAACATCACTATTATTGGCCGGGATGAGATTGTACAATCCTCAGCTCAGGATCTCGGAGCATTGCTTGCTGAAAAGAATCTTGGTCAAATCCAGAAATATCCCGGCACGTTGACCTCTGTTGGTATCAGGGGGTTCAGAAGTGAAACTCATGGCAATGACTTGATGGGCAAGGTGCTTGTACTGGTTGATGGGCGTCGTGCTGGCACGGGCAACCTTGCCAAAATTATGACCGACAATGTCGATCGCATTGAAATTATTCGAGGTCCGGCAGCCGTACAGTATGGTTCCGCCGCAATTGGAGGAGTCATCAATGTCATTACCATCAGGGGCGAGGGCTCACCCTCCTTTTTTATCGAACAGAGCGCAGGAACCAGCAATTATTCAAAAACCGCACTTGGCACTCAGGGAAGAGTTGATGCATTTGATTTTTCGGGCAGCTTTTCAATCTCTGATTCGGGAGATTATTCAACAGGCTCCAATCAAAAGTATCTCAATACTAACTACTGCGGTCAGAGCCTTGCGAGCTTCAATGTTGGTTAGGAGATCGCGCCAGGTCACAGGGTTGGCATAAACTATCACTCCTTTGATGTTGACAAAGCGGGTTCTCCCTCCTATTTGAGCCAGAATGATCTCTTGAGCTATACGGTTAACAATAATCATTCCGTTGATTTTATCTATGAAGGCTCACTCTCTGATCAGCGCTTTTCATGGATGGGCCGCTATTTTACTGGCATGGATAAGTCTCAGTATGTCGCCCCTTCATCCTCCTATAAAAGTAGTAGCGACGTTGACCAGAGAGGGGGGCAGGCCCAGTTGACTTTTTCCGAGACGTCGTTGAGGATGACCGCAGGAGTTGATTGGCTGCAGTATGAGCTTCAATCGACGCTTGTTCCCCTTTGGAGCAAGTATGAGAACCCTGCTTTTTTTCTGCTTGGTACATACAGATTCTTCGATGAGCAGTTGATCCTGACGGCTGGTATTCGTTATGATGATTATCGGGTGGATCTGGCAGCAGGGGAGGGCACTTCAAGAAGTACCAACAATTTTTCGAAGCAGGCTGGTCTTGCCTGGCATGTCAGTGATGTGCTGAAACTCAGGGGTTCCTATGCGGAGGGGTTCAGGATGCCCTCTGCAAGAGAGTTGGCAGGACAAATAAACTCGTTCGGAAAACTATATATCGGCAATTCTGCTTTGAACCCGGAAACAAGCGATACATGGGAAGCTGGATTTGACACGGTCTGGAAGGGGATGAACTCATCCATGACCTGGTTCACTACCGACTACACCGGTATGATTGAAACGGTTGCGACCGCTGCGAATACCTTTACATACCGTAATATTGGCAGCGCAAAGATTTCCGGAATAGAGTCGGAGCTTTCTTGGAAATTGAATTCGATCACCCCTTCATGGGTATTTGAGCCCTATGTCAATTACACGCATTTGCTTGAACACAAGGATAACGGTACAGGTACCAATCTGCTGTATACTCCTGACTGGAACATGAGTACCGGTCTGCGTCTCCGCAATATGAACGGGTTCAGTGGAGCATTTAATCTGGCCTGTACCGGAAAGAGCATGATTCAGGATTATGAGAGCAGTTGGTCAGGCCCCATTGTCAGCAAAGGCAGTTTTGCTGTAGCCAATGTTTCTGCGTCAAAGAGATTTGCGCTTGGCACAGAGGGGAAAAAAGGGTTGGGTATTACCTTGAAAGCAGAAGTCGATAATCTGTTTGATCGCGAGTACCAGTATGTAAAGGGGTACACAATGCCTGGGCGTACCTTTGTTTTCGGATTGAAGGCTGATATTTGAGTGCTTTTTTATCAATACGTTGTTGCGGATAGCAGGGGTAATTGATTGCATTGACCCTGCTACCCGCTCCGACACTGACATGAGATAACTATGAGTAACTTGACAAAAAACATGACCATTACCGAGGCTGAACGTGAGGCTCTCTACAAGGTAATTTACAGCCGCCGCGACGTCAGGGGGCAGTTTCTCCCTGATCCTGTGCCGGATGAGGTGATCGCAAGGCTTTTGGATGCTGCTCACCATGCGCCAAGTGTCGGCTTTATGCAGCCGTGGGATTTTATTGTGGTGAAAGATGTTGAGACGCGCAGCAAAGTGAAGGCCGGGTTTGAGATTGCCCATGCGGAGGCCGCCGGAATGTTCAGCGGTGAAAAGCAGAATGCTTACCGCACCTTCAAGCTGGAGGGTATTATGGAGTCGCCGCTTGGCATCTGCGTCACCTGCGACCGCTCGCGCAGCGGGGAGGTGGTGATTGGTCGCACAGCGAACCCTGAGATGGATCTCTACAGTTCTGTCTGCGCAGTGCAGAACCTCTGGCTTGCCGCACGGGCTGAAAACCTCGGTGTGGGGTGGGTCAGTATCATCCATCACGACCATATCCGTGAGGCACTCGGTATTCCTGACCACATTGTACCGGTAGCCTATCTTACGGTCGGCTATGTCAGCTTTTTTCATGCAACACCGGAGCTTGAGCAGGCGGGCTGGCTGCCAAGAATGGAACTTGACTCACTTGTCCACCACGAAACATGGTAATGGCTGAAAAAGAATCACGGGCTCTGGCCGTTTTTGGTACAGCCTCTGACGTTGGCAAAAGCATTGTCGCTACGGCGCTCTGCCGGATTTTCAGTAATGCCGGTCTTGATGTTGCCCCCTACAAGGCACAGAACATGTCGAACAACTCCGGTGTCACTCCGGACGGTCTTGAAATCGGCCGGGCGCAGATTGCCCAGGCCGAGGCCGCCCGGGTTGTGCCAACGGCTGATATGAATCCGGTGCTTCTGAAGCCGAACTCCGATACTGGAGCACAGGTGGTGCTTCAGGGAAAGGTTTGCACGACCGAAACTGCGAAGGGCTATTTTCGGGATACCACCCTCTGGGCTGAGGCGGCCAGTGAAAGTCTTGAACGGCTCATGCAGCGCCACGAATTGGTGGTAATTGAAGGGGCCGGCTCATGCGCGGAGATGAACCTCTACGACCGCGATTTTGTCAACTTTAGAACTGCACGGCTCTCTCGAGCTCCGGTTCTTCTTGTTGCCGACATTGACCGTGGCGGTGTGTTTGGCCAGGTGGTTGGAACGCTCGCAGTTCTTCCTCCTGAAGATCGCGCACTGGTCAAAGGGGTGATTATCAACCGTTTTCGCGGTGATATTGATCTCTTCCGT
>CAILXB010000263.1 GCA_903838025.1 uncultured Chlorobiaceae bacterium | reverse complement strand
GGAGACAATCGCGTTAATCAGGGAGATGAGTAAATCCTTGTTCTCTTCGCTGCCAAAGAGCTTTTTAAAGGCAAAATCAACGCGGGGATTTACTTTACACATGGCTGTATCCGGTTCATCATCAACAAAAACAGGGAGGATATATTGTGCCAGCACTGACCCGGCAACACTGCAAATTTACTTGAGCAAAATATAACAATTTTTTTGTTGTAAACACTCTTGATGAGCCGTTACCCGGCAAACGGAACAAAGAGGTATTTTCAAAACCGAACCCCGTTGTCATCTGCGGTTATCATTACTGTTTGACCTCTGACGACTTCTCCCGTGAGTATCCTTTGTGACAAAGGCTCGGATATATTCTGGTCGAAAACACGCTGCATCTCTCTTGCTCCTAAGGGCTCGCTGTATCCCTTTTGCAGCAGAAAATTCAAGGCATCATCCGACAGTTCTACCCTTATACCTTTAGGAGTTAATCGTTTGTTCAGATCCGGCAAAATCTTTATGGAAATGATTTGTTTTACTGTCTCTCGGCCAAGAGGATAAAAAGTAATTCTCTTTTGAATTCGGTTCAAAAACTCAGGCCTGAAAGCAGTAACAATCGCTTTCTGAATTTGCGACTCATACGCATCCCACTTTTCTGTATTTTTTTCTGTGTTCGGTTCAAATCCAACCATCTTTTCATCTGAACGGTTCTTGTCAAGATTGAAGCCCATGTGAGCCTTTACCTTGTCTGAAGGAGTGATGTTGCTTCCGAGGTTTGAGGTAAGAATAATGACCGATTCAGAGAAGTTGACACGCCGACCGTGGCCGTCAGTCAATCGTCCTTCGTCGAATACCTGAAGAAAAATATCAAAGACATCAGGATGCGCTTTTTCAACCTCGTCGAAAAGGATCACGGAGTAGGGGTTTGATCTTATCTTCCCTGTCAATTGACCTTCTTCTTCATACCCGATATATCCAGGTGGTGAACCAATCAATTTAGCAACAGAACCTTTCTCCTGATATTCTGTCATATCGATACTGATCAGGCGGCTTGGATCATGAAACAGAAATTCTGCAAGAGCTTTTGCAAGCTCAGTCTTGCCTGTTCCAGTAGAGCCAACAAAGAAAAACACAATTGGCTTGTTAGGGTCTTTTAACCCTGCTTTTGCTGACCTGATCGTCTTTGCCACTTCAAGAACAGCTTGACCCTGTCCTATCACCCTTTGTTTCAGATAATCTTCTATTTTCAGCAACCTCTCCGTATCGGCAAGAGTCAGTTGCTCAAGGGGAATTCGGCATCTTTCTGAAATAACTTGAGCGATATCATCGATCGTCAGTTCCTCAATCGCTTTGGCAGAGGCAGTTCCGGGAGAAAATGTTTTTAACATAACCCGGGCACATGCCTGATCAAGAATATCTATTGCCTTGTCTGGGAGTCTGAAATCAGTGAGATAGCGCATTGAAAGTTCTACAACCTTTTCAAGCATAGCATCGGGAATTTTGATTCCATGATGCTCTTCAAATTTCATCCGGAGGCCCTTCAACATTTGTATAGCCTCATCTTTCGTCGGTTCATCCACCCAGATCACTTGAAACCTTCTCTCCAAAGCCGAATCTTTTTCAATATACTGGCGATACTCAGTCGTAGTGGTTGCCCCGATACATTTGATTGCCCCTCTCGCAAGAGCGGGCTTCATGATATTGGCTGCACCCGTTGAACCCCCGGAACCACCTGCACCTACCAGGGAATGTATTTCGTCAATGAACAATACGGTGTTCGGGTCGGCCGATGCCTCTTTCAGCACTCCCTCAAGCCGTTCTTCAAATTCACCCCGATACTTGGTACCAGCAACAAGAGCACCCATATTGAGTTCAATGACTCTGAAATTCTTTATCTGCTTCGGCGCACTCGCCTCAACAATTTTCAAAGCAAACCCCTCAACAACAGCAGTTTTTCCAACGCCTGCTTCTCCGATGAGAATGGGGTTGTTCTTTTTTTTCTGTATGAGAATCCTGGCAATTCTCTTGATCTCTTCGGTTCGGCCAATTGCAGGATCAAGTTTTCCGTCACGGGCCAATTGTGTCAGGTCTCTGCCAAATTTATCAAGTATGGGAGTTTTGCTTTTCTCACTTGGCTTCGGCTGGTTTTCCTGGTCGTCACCAATATTTTTCGGCGCGTCATCCCGATCATCATTTTTTTTTGCAGGCACATCCATAGCATCTATCAAACCGGCCTTTTCAACAGAAAGCTCGAAAAATAGCCGGTCCAGGGATTGGGAGTTCTGTCCTAAACAAGCTACCAAAAGATGCCTGGGCAGGATATCTGCAGAAGAGGATTGCTTGGCCAACTTCCCGGCAATTGAAAAAAGGTCTCGGCAACGCTCAGTTCGATGCCCGGAAAACGCCTCTTTACTTGCCCCTGACTCCTGTAATATTTTTCTCAGTCGGCGCCTTGCCTGCTTTGGGTCAAAAGAGACAAGCGCAAGGGAATCCCTGAACTCTTTAACATCAACCAGTGCTTGTTGCCACTGATTTTCATCAATATCGGATATCGCTTTTTTTTCGATAGAGAGGATATCTTCAAGCTTGCACAGTCCGAGAAACAAATGCTCGCTGTCAATATTTTCTTGTTGAAGCGCCTTGGCCTCACCGCCAGCAAGGCGAAATGCTATTTTTGAAGAGATAGATAATGACGACATATTGGCTTGACTTCACGGATTTATTAACGACCAAAAACAAAAAAATGGCTTATTCGATGAGAGCCGTCTACTCGACCTGTTCTAAAGCGAGCCTGAACTCTCTTGCGGTCTGATAGCGTTCTGAAATTTCTTTCTTTATGGCTTTATGCACAATACGGGCCAATTTGTTCGAAATGTTTGGGTTCCGCTTTTGTATCGGTATCTGCTCCTGGGTCAGGATGATCACATGGGGGTGTTTCATATCTTCCAGCCGCATAATCATTTCCAGGGCTTCTTTCATGTTATCAGCCTTTGACTTGTTTGCATTCCTGAACTTTTCAACCTCCCTGTTCGTAGGGAAATGATAGGGATACTTTCCGGTCAAGAGGTAATAAAGCGTAACGCCCATTGAGTAGATATCGGCGGGTTCTCTTACACTTCTGGTATCTTTTATCTGCTCGGGTGACATGTACATGATCGTCCCCATTCCGACATTTGCCTTCGTCATCAAGGAACCGCCAGCATCTGAATATTTTTTGGCAATGCCAAAGTCGGCGATTTTTGGTATCAGAATCCCCTTTGAATTTTCTTGCAAAAGGATGTTCGCCGGTTTGATATCACGATGAACAATATGATTGGCATGAATAAATTCCAGCCCCTTGAGAGCATTGATACTATGCGAAACCGCAAGGGCAGGAGTCATAACCCCGGTAGAGGAATCCATCAAGGTATCAATATCCCCTTTTGAGAGCAGTTCCATTATGAAATATGGACCATCTTCTGATGTTCCACTATCAATAAATCGAACAACGTTGGGATGAGAAAATGCTTTCATGAACTTCGTCTCGCGCGCGAACCGCTTCATCACCTCTTCACTCTTCAGGTCAAGCAACTGTTTCATGGCCATTATCCGCCCGGTCTCGGGGTGGCGCACCATATAAACTTTTCCCATTCCGCCTTTTCCCAAACTCTTTATGACGGTATAGCAATCGATCTGCTTGCCCGCATCAGTTCCACTCATCATTGCCTTGAGACATTCGTCACAGCAATAGGTAACGGCACCAGAGAGTTCATGTGCCCGTCCATCGCTGTTCGCAACAGCAGAAAGGTCTTTTCCACAGGTACAAGCGACGGTATAGGCTATCTTTGAGGATATCCTGCGTTTGTTTTCTTCAATTTCCTCTTCGCACGACGCGCAAATGGCAGGAGGGGTTTCTCCCTCTATCAACTCTACCGCAATGGTTTTTTTGCACCTGTCGCAATGATATTGGGTGCTTTTCGATTGGCTCTCAGGAACTACCTCTACTTTGAGCTGCGTATACCCAACCTCTATGACGTCGCCGTCATAAAGTTCAGCCTCTTTCACTTCAATACCGTTGATACTGGGCGGATTGGTACTTCTGTAATCGGTGAAATAAATGCGAGGCGATGCAATTTCCAGCAGGAAGTGTTGCCTTGATACATAGGGGTCATCATCAGACAGTTTGAAGTGCACGGGCCTATCTTTCCCTCCCCGACCGACAATAAAGGTGTCAGGCTGAGTGAAT
>CAILXB010000262.1 GCA_903838025.1 uncultured Chlorobiaceae bacterium | reverse complement strand
GCAAAAAGGATCTTGCCCTTGAAGTGTGTGCCGTGCTTGCCTTTAGCGCCCTGCAGAACAACGACAAGGTGGGGCTTCTGGTTTTTACCGACCGGGTTGAAACCTATATTCCTCCCCGAAAAGGGCGGTATCATGTGCTGGTCATTCTTGAAGAACTTGTTCGATTGAAGCCGCAAAGCCGAACTACCAATATTGGGGCAGCACTCTCTTTTATCCGCTATACCCGCAAGCGGCAGGAGATCATTTTTCTCTTGACCGATCTTGTTGATAGTGATTACGAAAAAGGGATGAAGCTGCTCAATACCCGTCACGACTTTATTCTGGTGCACATCAGTGACCCGCTCGACAAAGCGCTGCCCTTGAGTGCTCTGCTTGATCTTGAAGAGCCGGAAACAGGCCTGCGGCTCACCCTTGATGGCGGTAGCCATAGCGAAATTGAGCGCTATCGGCGGGAGCAGGCGCGGCAGCATGATGATCTTCGTCAGCGGCTCCGGCGCATGCGCATCGACTCGGTTTTTCTTGAGACTGATCGTTCTTTTACCGCCGATCTCAACTCTTTTTTTCGAAATCGTGAACGCAAACTTTGAATTGCAGAAGGCCGGGCTCCAAAAGTGGTTTTTTTTTCTACTGCTTTTTTTCTTCCCAATGCTATCCTCTTCTCCACTTTTCGGTGCGGATGGAGACGTTCCGCCTCGGATAGCGGTGAGGGTTATCCCCGACAGCGTACTTGTTGGTGACCGTGTTCGCTGTTTGATTACGGTACATCATTCAGAGAAAGAGGTTGCTGCACTTGAGGGGTTCGAGCGGGGTGATTCCCTTGCCAGCCACTCTTTCGATTTGATTGGACGAAAACACTCCTCCTCGTTTCCTTTTTCTGGAGGAGCGGGAACGGAGGAATTTGAGCTTGAGCTTGCCGTGTTTGGCCGTGGTCATCAGTCTCTTCCGCCCTTTACCATTGTGTTTCGGGATCTTCAGGGAAGGGTCACAAAAAGAGTTCCTTACTCTCCCTCGGCATCACTCTTTGTCCGAACGCTCACCGACTCCTCCATGCGCGAACTCCGGCCCCTCAAGTCACCCTTGAAGCCCTCGATTCCCTCTCTTCTGATGATGAGCGTTGTTGCTGGAGTGTTTGGTGTTGCCGGTATGGTGCTTTTGCTGCTTTTTCTGCTTAAACGCAAGGTGCGCAATAGTGCTGAACGGGTCGATTCCGGACAGGTTGCCCAGCGGAAGCTCCGAAAACTTGGTTCAAGCCTTTCTGCGGGGATGCCTCCGCACGAATGCTATGAGGAGCTTAGTAACATCATGCGCTCTTTTCTTGAAAACCACTACCGCATCAGTGCACTCGAAGCGGTAACGCAAGAGATTGAACGCGATTTGAAAAAAATCGGTGTCGCGGGATTTGAAAGCATCATGAACCTTCTCAAACAGGCTGATCTTGTCAAATTTGCTGATTGTCACCCTGATGTTGAAGAGTCACGCCAGTCACTCAAAAAAGCTTCAGAAGTGATTCGCTTCACCCGTGCACCAAAGGCTGACGGTTAGGTGCGGGTTGTTGCCCGGAGAATTTTCAAAGAGATACAATAATAACGTATACTACGGCACATTGCCTTATAGTAGCCCGGAAGGGCAGATCTTTGATGCTTCTGCTGCTTTGTTGATGAGCTTGTATTTTGTGAGGACAAACGAATGGCCCCTATGCTCGAATGGTTTTCCCACATACCTCGCCTTGAAGTGGCGGAACCTTGGTGGCTGCTGCTGTTGCCGTTTTTTGCTTTGGTCGCCAGGTTCAAGGTGTGGCGGGAGCGTTCTGGCAGGGCTCCAGCGATTCTTTTTCCTGCTCTTGAGCGGTTGCGTGATTCAGGGTTTGAAGCTCGTAGCTGGTTGTGTCACTTGCCGCAATGGTTGCGGTGGGCTGCACTTGTGCTTTCTGTTCTGGCGCTTGCGGGCCCTTACCTTCTTGTTCGTCAGACTGAAGCTGAATCGAAAGGTATTGACGTGATGCTGGCGCTTGATATTTCGGAATCAATGCTTCAGAGTGATTTTGGTGGTAAAAGCCGTCTTGATGCTGCCCGGGAGGTTGCTCGCAGTTTTGTTTTGCGCCGTTCAAACGACCGTATTGGTCTTGTGGTCTTTCGGGGAAAGGGGTATACGCAGTGTCCGTTGACGCTCGATCATGAGGTATTGGCCATGCTGCTTGACCATCTTTCGTCCGGGGTGATACAAGAGGATGGGACAGCAATTGGTTCAGCGATTCTTATTGCGGTTAACCGGCTCAAGGCATCTGAGTCGTCGCACAAGGTACTTCTTCTTGTTACGGATGGTGAAAATAATGCAGGTGAGATTGGGCCCGCAACGGCTGCCGGGATTGCTGCCCGGAATGGAATCAGGATTTATGTCATAGATGCAGGCTTTAAAGTTCAAGAGCGTCGTGAGCCATCCGGCCAGAGCAGTACTCAGTCACCAAAAGATGAAGAGTCGCTTCAGGGGATTGCCCGAACAACTGGCGGCGGCTATTTCAGGGTTGAGGATCCGGCAGCATTTGATGAAACAATCAGAGCCATCGACCGGCTTGAAAAAAAACGGCTTGCCGGGCCGATTATGGAGCACCGTTCAGGATTGTTTTTTCAGCTTCTACAACTGGCACTTGTGCTGCTTTTTTTGGAGGCAGTGTTGTCAAATACCCGATTGCTCAGGATACCATAGTTTATGGATATTGAAATGTTGATGATAGAGGAGTGCGCCGATGTGTTTTGCCTGGCCTGAAAATATTGGTTATTTGCTTCTCTTGATGCCTCTGGCCTTGATTCTTGGCTATGGGTTCATGAGGCAGCGTCAAACGCGTGAGGCCGTTGTCGGGCACCTGGTGGCCGAAGGTATGATGCGTGGTGTGCCGATGAGGGTTGTGGTGGTGAAAAAAGTGTTGCTCTTTTGCGGCATAGCGTTACTGTTATTTGCCACGGCGGGTCCACGGTTTTGCAGCGGAGGGCGGCCAGTTTTGCGTAAAGGTGCCGATATTGTTTTTATGCTTGATGTTTCCCGGAGTATGCGGGCAAGAGATGTGCTTCCAGATCGTCTTGGACAGGCGAAACAGGAGATTTCTACGATTAGTCGTGCGGTCGCTGGCGGACGGAGAGCTCTTCTTCTTTTTGCAGCAAGCCCTCTCGTTCAGTGCCCACTTACCACGGATCGCGAAGCATTTGATGCCTTGCTTGGCATGGCTTCACCCGATCTTATTGAGGAGCAGGGCACCTCTTTTCGTGCCGCTTTTGAGCTTGCCGGTAATCTTCTTGAACCGCAATCGGAACGCGGTGTGGCTTCATCGGTGAAAGGTGAGAAGATTGTGGTGCTGCTGAGTGACGGGGAGGATCATGCCGGAGAGGTACAGGAAGCGGTTCAATTGTTGAAAGAGTCTGGAATTCATCTTTTTGTGATAGGAGTTGGCATGCGCCAGCCCGTTGAGATTCCTGTTGGAGAGGCTGCGGACCAGGTCAAGCGCGATGAAAATGGAAAGGTGGTGATGACCAGTTTCAGGCCAGAAACGTTGCAGAGGCTGGCTCGTGATGCTGGCGGATTGTATTTTCGAAGCAAGGCTGATCAGACGGTGTACGGGGATGTTTCCAATCGCATCAACCGCATTGCAGCAGCGTCCCGTTGGGTGATGGAACCCGGTGAGCGAGAACCGCTTTATCGCTATTTTCTTGCGGCAGGCCTTGTTTTTTTGTTTGTTGAATTTTTTACAGGGTCAGGTGTAAAGAGGCAGAACTGAGGGGCGTGCTGAAGGGTTTTACTCCTTTCTTGTTGAAAAAATTATTACATTACTACCTACAATAAAGGGAAATCAGTTCATTTTCAGACGAAAAACAGAGACGTTATGGAGCAGCAGAACAGTGGTAAAAAAGTTCTTGACTCTTTTGAAAAGGCGAAGCTTGGATTGAAGGTTTTCAACATGTCGTTCGCTGAAGCTGAGGAGGTTATAGATTCCTATGTGAGTGAGGGTGATTATGATCCCGCCTGCGTGGAGCTGTTCAAGGAGCAACTTGATACCCAGCGGCACATTCAGGAGAGAAGTGTTGAACTCTTGTCGACAGGTAGTCAGATTTTGCGGCTGGTGGTGGGTGCTTTTATAAAAAATATTCCACAATCATCTTCCGCACAGCGCTCAAAACCCTGATCCTGAACGTTTCACAAAACAGTCAGAACCATGCAGTTTGATCCGAATAAATTTACACTAAAGGCCCAGGAGGCCTTGCAGGCGGCATCGACTCTCGCTGGCAGTTGTCAG
Source organism: uncultured Chlorobiaceae bacterium (assembly GCA_903838025.1). Lineage (GTDB taxonomy): Bacteria > Bacteroidota > Chlorobiia > Chlorobiales > Chlorobiaceae > Chlorobium. Next base: position 5,280 of record CAILXB010000262.1, on the reverse strand, counting down.
CATCAGCAGATAGAGCCAGAGCATCTTCTTGCGGTCATGTTGGACGATAAAAGCAGTATTGCTGTGCAGATAGCTCAAAAGCTCGAAGTACAGTCCGAAATGCTGCAAACGGCGCTTGAACGCGAAATTGGGAGAATTCCCAAGGTTACCGGAGCCTCGGCTACGGGTCAGTATCTTTCGCAGAATCTTGGCAAGGTTTTTGACGTTGCCCTGAAAGAGGCTGAAAGTTTGAAGGATGAGTATATCAGCTCGGAACATCTTTTGATTGCCATGAGTGAGGCAGGGGTTACTGTTTCACGGATGTTGCAGGATGCGGGATTTAACCGCAACTCCATTCTCAAGGTGCTCACGACCATAAGGGGGACTCAGCGCGTGACCAGTCAAAGCGCTGAGGAGAGCTATAATTCACTGAAAAAATATTCGCGCAACCTCAATGACCAGGCGCGCAAAGGTAAACTTGATCCGGTTATCGGTCGTGATGAGGAGATTCGCAGGGTATTGCAGATTCTCAGTCGTCGTACCAAGAATAATCCGGTGCTGATTGGTGAACCTGGTGTAGGCAAAACTGCACTGGTCGAGGGCATAGCGCAACGCATTGTGGCTGGAGATGTGCCTGAAAACCTCAAGAGCAAACAGATCGCCGCGCTCGATATTGCCCAGCTTGTTGCCGGAGCAAAGTTTCGCGGAGAGTTTGAGGAGCGCCTGAAAGCAGTGGTGCGCGAGGTACAGTCATCCGATGGCGAGATTATTCTTTTTATTGATGAACTGCACCTGCTTGTGGGTGCCGGGTCAGCCGAAGGTTCCATGGACGCAGCCAATATCCTCAAGCCTGCGCTTGCCCGTGGAGAATTGCGCTGTATCGGAGCGACTACGCTTGATGAGTACCGCAAGCATATCGAAAAAGATGCTGCTCTCGAACGCCGTTTTCAGACCGTACTGGTCGATCAGCCGAGCGTTGAGGACACGGTATCTATTTTACGCGGCCTCAAGGAAAAATACGAAATCCATCACGGCGTGCGCATCAAGGATGCGGCTATCGTTGCCGCCGCCGAGCTTTCCAACCGCTACATCGCAGACCGTTTTCTGCCCGACAAGGCGATTGACCTTATCGACGAGGCCTCATCGCGTCTCCGCCTTGAAATCGACAGCAGCCCAGAGGAGCTTGATCGGATAAACCGCGAAATTCGCCGTCTTGAAATTGAACGTGAAGCCCTGAAGCGCGAGATTGAGATCGGGGGGTAGTTGCGTTATTCCTGCACGGAGAGGGATCTCTTCGCCAACATTTTTGTTGCCAACAGAGATGTTGGTGTATTCCTCTACGCCTTTTATAAATAAGCGGAAAAGTGCCGTTGAAATACAGGAAGTGGCGAAGGATGTCGTAAAAAGGATTCATGCGCTGAAATACACCATGAAGAATGCCCTTGCGACCATTTAGTGAATGGGGAACCGGGGTTTTGGCTGCGTTCTGAAGCAGGTTCGTTGCGGGAATTCGTTGCTGAAAATCGTACATTACAACTTGTATGTCATTGTATGTTTTCTATGCTTTGCTTTCATTCAAATAAAAAAACAGGCGACAATGATGAAAATGATCAAAATGATCAAAATTGTTACTCTTGCTTTTCTGTTTACAGGAGTTTTCTCTTCTGCGGCGATGGCTGGGTGGGATCCTGCTGACGAGGCACATGCGAGGGCTTGCGTCGATTCATTCAGGACTAATTCAGGACTTTCCCGTTTTTTTGAAAGTGCTTATGGGTTTGTAATTTTCCCTGATGTGTATAAAGGGGGGTTCATGATTTTAGGTGGTGGACGCGGCAAGGGGTATGTTTATGAACAAAATAACCTTGTGGGACGCTCAATGATTACCCAACTGAATGTTGGTCCGCAGCTCGGCGCTCAGGCTTTTTCTGAAATCATCTTTTTCAGGGGGGTGAACGATTTTGAAAATTTCAAAAAGGGTAATTATGAGTTGAGTGCTCAGGTTACGGCTATCATCATTACGACGGGGATGGCAACCAATACTGATTATTCCAATGGTGTGGCCATATTTATTCTTCCCAAGGCAGGAGTTATGGCCGAAGCAACCGTTGGCGGGCAGAAGTTTTCTTACAAGCCGTACTGACATTTGTTTTTTTATAAGCAGGAAAGGCGTCGGGGCATACCGCTGTTTTTTCAATAACGTTAATTTTTGCAATGAAGTATGAATTAGTGGTTGGCCTTGAAGTTCATTGTCAGCTCAATACCGCAAGCAAGGCTTTCTGTGGCTGTTCGGCGCAGTTTGGCAAATCGGCTAATACCAATGTCTGCCCTGTCTGTCTGGCTCTTCCCGGTGCGCTGCCGGTGTTGAACCGTCGCGTGGTTGAGGATGCCGTAAAGCTTGGGCTTGCAACGGGATGCAGCATAGCACCCCATTCTGTGCTTGCCCGGAAAAACTATTTTTATCCGGATTTGCCGAAAGGATACCAGATTTCCCAGTTTGAAGAGCCGATATGCAGTGAAGGGATGGTGCATATTGACGCAGGCGAGGGGACGCGGGATATCCGGCTGATCAGGATTCATATTGAGGAAGATGCCGGAAAGTCGATTCATGACATCGGTGAGGAGACCTATATTGATCTCAACCGGAGCGGTGTACCGCTTCTTGAAATTGTCAGTTATCCCGACCTTCGCACACCGAAAGAGGCCTCGGCCTATCTGCAGAAGGTACGCCAGATTGTCAAGTATCTTGGTATTTCGGATGGCAACATGGAGGAGGGAAGTCTTCGCTGTGATGCCAACGTCTCTTTGCGGCCAGTTGGGGCAGAGGAGTATGGTACCCGTTCAGAGATCAAGAATATGAACTCCTTCAAGAACGTTGAGAAGGCTATTGAGTACGAGGTCGAACGCCATACAGCGATTTTGGAAAGTGGTGGTGCTGTTCTGCAGGAGACGCGTCTCTGGGATGCCGACAAGGGGGAGACCCGTTCCATGCGTGGCAAGGAGTTTGCCCATGACTATCGTTACTTCCCGGATCCCGATCTGGTGCCGGTGCTTGTTGACCAGGAGATGATTGATCGTATCCTGCTTGAGCTTCCCGAGTTTCCTGAAGAGCGTGCGCTTCGTTTTGCTGAAGAGTATGCTATTCCAGCCTATGATGCTGCCGTGTTGACGGTTGAAAGGGAGTTGGCCGACTATTTTGAGGAGACCGTCAAAATTTCGGGCGATGCCAAGGCCTCATCAAACTGGGTGATGGGAGAGGTGATGCGCATGCTGAAAGAGAGTTATCTTGACATTGCAGAGTTCTCAATTCGTCCGCAGCGACTTGGTGGCTTGATTGATCTCATTGGAAAGGGTGTGATCAGCAATACCATTGCCAAGCAGGTGTTTGAACTGATGTTGAAGAGTGGCGATGCTCCAGCCGAAATTGTTGAACGGGAAGGGCTTGCACAGGTTTCAGACAGCAGCGCCATTGAGGTGGTTGTACAGGGAATTCTTGATGCAAACCCCGGCCAGTTGGCCGCCTATCGTGGTGGAAAGACCAAGCTGCTCGGCTTTTTTGTGGGGCAGTGCATGAGCCAGACGAAAGGCAAGGCCAATCCCCAGATGGTTAATGAAGTGTTGTTGAAAAAGCTCGAGGGGTGAGCCGTTTTCAGGACTCGCTGTCGAAGAGATCTTTTGTGCGCGGTGATTCGGGCCAGTTTTTTGCAAGCTCAGGGTTAATTACCTCGATTTTTTTTCGGGCTTCGAGCAATCTTTTTTTACAGTTTTCGGCAATGGCGAGCCCCTCCTCGTACATGCCGATAGAGTTTTCAAGGCCGGTTTCCGGATTTTCGATGGTACGGGTGATCTCTTCAAGCCGGGAGATGAGCTCTTCGATAGGAGGTTTGCTGGTGTGGGCGGCTGTCATGGTTTTCATAGGTTTTGATGTTGCGTGTTAAAATAGAGAAAGAGAAAGATTATTCAAAAGGCAGGTGTGTGAGTGAAGTTTGTTGATAGTGCGTCTATTTTTGTTCAGGCTGGAGACGGCGGAAAAGGGTGTGTCAGTTTTCGGAGAGAGAAGTTTGTGCCCAAAGGGGGCCCGGACGGGGGCGACGGCGGTCGGGGAGGCCATGTATGGCTGAGAACCAACCGACAGTTGACCACCCTTCTTGATTTCAAATATAAAAAAAAGTATATCGCGGTTCGTGGTGTGCATGGGCAGGGAGCCCGTAAAACTGGCCGGGATGGAGCCGATATTATTATTGCTGTTCCATGTGGAACCATCGTCAGAAACGGTGAAACCAATGAGATTATTGCTGATTTGACGGGTGAGGATCAGGAGATTATGATTGCCAGAGGGGGCAAAGGGGGCCGGGGCAACCAGCACTTCGCCACACCAACCCGTCAGGCGCCTCGCTATGCCGAGCCGGGTCAGAAGGGTGAGTTGATGACGCTCAATATGGAGCTGAAGCTTATGGCTGATGTTGGTCTGGTTGGATTTCCCAATGCGGGCAAGTCAACACTCATTTCGGTCATCAGCGCGGCCAAGCCGAAAATTGCTGATTATCCCTTTACAACACTGGTGCCCAATCTTGGCATTGTGCGCTATGAGGATTACAAATCGTTTGTGATGGCCGATATTCCTGGAATTATTGAGGGTGCGGCAGAGGGAAAGGGACTTGGATTGCAGTTTCTGCGTCATATTGAGCGCACGAAAATACTTGCCATACTCATTTCGGCTGATTCACCCGATATTGCCGATGAATACCGCACCATCCTCGGTGAGCTTGAAAAATTTGAGCCAGCACTGCTCGACAAGCCAAGGATGGTGGTGGTGACAAAAATGGATATTGCCACTGAAGAGCTTGAGATACCCGTTCTTGAAGAGGGTGTCAAGGTACTTTCGATATCGGCTGTTTCAGGTCATGGGCTGAAGGAACTCAAAGATGAACTCTGGAGGGAGGTGTCGGGTCGCATCAGGGCTGCTGAACCGCAGGACGAGAATGTTGAATAACCATGCAACAGTCTGAACTTTATGTCAGGTATGCGCGTCTGGCCGACGCCCCGGCAATTTCTGCCATCACGGCAGAGTATGCGCTTCAGGGAATCATGCTCGAACGTTCCGGCGAGAATATTATTGAAAATATTCGTAACTTTTTTGTCGCTGAATACAACGGTGAAGTGATAGGGTGTTGTGCTATTGCATTCTACACCCTGAAGCTTGCTGAAATCCGTTCGCTGGCCGTCTTTAACCGCTATAAAATGAAGGGGATTGGGCGGTTGCTGGTTGACAAGGCCGAGACAGTCCTGCGCGAAGAGGGGGTT